>JBDLIX010000038.1:0-38168 GCA_039714655.1 Bacteroidota bacterium | reverse complement strand
AGTATGAGACCCACAAAAAAGGTTCCCGCGAAAAATATGAAAAGCTTGTGATCAATCACCACAACGAGATCATGAAGCTAAAACGCAGTTAACTCATATCTTTATGGAAATCGCTTAGAAAATGAATAACATTCCTGTACTTCACGTCACCGGAGAATCCCTCGCAGAAACTTATGAAGCAGCCCTTGTGAAACTCTACAACGAAGGAACCCGCTTTAAAACTCAGTATGACAAGCCCGGTGATCCCCTCAGTCTGGATTGCACCCTGAATGCTACAGTCCTTAATCCCGAGAGCGATCCTATGATTCACCAGGCATTCCCCGGGGGAATCGACGAGCTCAAAGAGTATGTGCTGGAACTAAAGGGTTTTAAAGACCACTGGGTAAAGAACATGAATGATCCTCAGGATACCCGGTGGGAGTATACCTATCATGGCCGGCTCCAGCATTATGGATCCTGGAAAGAATTAGTTTCAGAAAACGGCAGTCAGGTTCGAAAAGATGTAGGTTTTCAGATCGACCAGGTGGAGCATGTCATCCAAAAACTGGTTGATCAGCCCTTTACCAGGCAGGCACAGATGATCACCTGGATGCCCAATCATGACCTCCAGGTTTACGATCCGCCATGTCTTCAATCGCTTTGGTACAGGATTATGGAGGATGAGAACGGGGTGCAGTGGCTGAATTGTAACATCCGTTTCCGAAGCAATGATGCCTGGGGAGCCAGTTTCATGAATATGTTTGGATTTATCCGGTTCAACAGAGAGGTGATCGCCGATGAAATTGCCCGTCGATCCGGGAAAGAGGTTCGTTTGGGAAGAATGAACTGGCAGGCAGATTCATACCATATCTATGGAAGGGATATCGAACAGGCCAAAGCCATGCTCTTCGACCGGCTGGATTCTATGACCCTTGAGGAGAGAACCTTTAATTTTCATGATGACTTTATCCGTGAAATGTATGATAATGCCGAACAGGCAGCGCTCATGAAAATCAAGAAATACGACGAGGAGCATGCTGGGAGATAAACTGCTCAAAAGTCTCCTTTAACTCCTCCAGATCTTCATAATAACACATTTCAACAGATTCACTTCCCGCAATCATAGCTGAGAGCGGCTGTGGTGACCCGGTATTAAAAAGACAGAGAACGGGCTTTCCCATTTCAATGGCCCGTCCTAACTCATACCCTACCCCCAGGCTGGGGACGGTAACCTCGGCTATCAGCAGATCCGATTCCCTGATCCAGTCCATGTCCCGGTCATGAATCTCACGATCGGGAAGTATTCGATCCTTGCTCTTGATCTGTTCATCATCACCCAGGTGTTCTGTAAGCACCTTCCCATGCTCCTGGATCATCTTGATGATACTGGCGTAGGTGAGTGCCAATTGCCTACCACCCCTAATGGATCCGCAGAAATATATACTTACCATAACACATAATTTTTTTTCAACTGTAAGATGCAACTCACTGGATAAATTTTGTCTTTACAGGTACAAGGCTTAAATTTAATCACAAAAGTATTATTATGAAAAAAGATGTTCAAAACAATGCCCCTGCAAGTGCAGTTTACGGGGTTGGAATCATTGGTGCCGCTGTTTACTATATTTCCACCGCTACCGGTTTCTGGATCGGAGTTCTTGGATTCTTAAAAGCACTGGTCTGGCCGGCATTTCTTGTTTATGAAGCACTGAAAGCGCTGGGAGCATAGGGTCAATAAATGATGTTGACTTAGTTTCATATAAAAAAATATCTTATTCTATTATTTGATAGTTAGTTAATGTTTACTAACTTTGTTGCTAATATTTTATTCATTAGTGAGAAGATCTCCCACCTATTAAGAGATGCAGACAGCTAGACAAAAAGAGATCATTGAAGTAGCCCTGGAGCTAATAAGCGAAAAAGGGATACAGGGACTGACTATTAAAAACCTGGCAAAAAAGATCGGGATTACTGAACCGGCCATCTACAGGCATTATGATAGTAAAATTGATATTTTAATTGCTGTCCTCGAACTTTTCAAACAAAATACTGAGCAATTATTTGAGAAAGAACTGAACAATGACAGCAAGGCAATCGATAAAATCAATCATCTGTTCACAAAGCACTTTGCCTCATTTTCAGCAACGCCATCATTGATATCGGTGATTTTTTCCGAAGAAATATTCAGGAATGAACCAGTACTTATTGATAAAATTTCAGAGGTAATTGACAAAAATGATAAGATCCTGACCACAATATTAATCAATGGACAAAGAAACGGTGAAATAAGAAACGATATTGAGGCAAAACATCTTGCCACAATGATCATGGGAACCCTGCGTCTTTTTGTAAAGAAATGGCAGTTTTCGGCATATTCCTATAATTTACCGCTTGAAGGAAAGAAACTGGTTAATTCAATTTTACTGCTCATTATCAAATAATAATATAAAGGAGTACTCGCTTTTTTCAAAGTGAGTTTTTTTGGAACAACGAAGTTAGTGAATATTAATTAACAATTAAAAAATGGAAAAAATCTTAAAGAAGCTACTCAACCTGCCCTGGCTTGTACTCGGATTAACCGTTATTATCAGCGCGCTGTTTTTTATGCAAATGAAACAAAAATCAAGAATGGAAACAGATCTTGATGAGTATATGCCACAGGATCATCCTGCATTTATTTACAGTGATCAGGCCGAAGAGTGGTTTGGAATTAATGATGGAATCATCGTGGCAATTGAAAATCAGAATGGGATTTTCAACAGTGCAACCTTAGATACCCTAAAACAGCTTACCAGAAGATTACAAAAAATGGAGGAAATTGAAAAAGCTGATGTAACATCTCTGTACACTGCTGATAATATTGTGGGCAGTGAAGATGGAATGGATGTGAAGGCTTTTTATAAACGGATTCCTTCATCCGAAGAAAACTTAAATGAACTAAAGCGCAATGTTGAAGGGAACGAAATGATATTTGGTCGTTTGGTATCATTTGATGAAACGGTGACTGTGATAATCGCTGAAATTCAAGACGATGTATTTACCCAGGAATTTTATAAGGAGATCCTTAGTCTGGCTGCTTCTTACGAAACAGAGGAGATTAAACTTCATGTGGCAGGCCGTCCTATCGTTGAAGGCACCATGGCCCTTCTTGGTCCGGCAGACATGAAAAAAATGGTTCCCATTGTACTGTTGATCATTACGTTGGTATTGTTCATCATGCTGCGAAGTGTAAAAAGCACAATACTTACAATGGCCGTTGTATTCTTCAGCGTGGTGTGGTCATTTGGACTAATGGCTGCTCTGAACATTCCCATATATGCAGTATCCACAATGATACCCGTCATGCTCATTGCCATTGGTGTTGCCGATGGAATACACCTGTATAGTCACCTCCAGCTATTTCTTCGAAAACATCCGGAGGCAACCAAAAAAGAGGCAAGTACAGACATGCTTCAACAAATGTGGAGACCCGTAGCTATGACATCAGTTACAACTGCCATCGGATTTGTTGCCCTGCTTACCTCCCAGGTCTATCCCATTAAATACTTCGGCATTTTTACAGCTTTTGGAGTATTGATGGCCATGGTGTTCTCTCTGTCACTTATTCCTTCCGGTATTATGATTTTTGGCCTTCCCAAAGTGAAAAAAGCCGCCGGCAATAAATCCAACAAAGAGACTGACCTGGCTTACGGATTTGCATCAAGGGTACTTAAGCGAAAATCTGTTTCCCTGTTTGTTACAGCAACTATCATCATTCTATCTATTGTTGGAATGCAGAAAATATGGATCAACTCCAGCTTCCTGGATAAATTTGAAGATAATAGTGATATAGTCCTTACCGATCAATTCATTAATGAACATTTTGGAGGAACGACAACCCTTAACCTGGTACTGGATGCTGAAGGAAAAAACGATGTTTTCAAAAATCCGGAAGTATTGAAACTGACAGACCAGATGCAAAGCCAACTGGAAAATGATCTTGAAGTTGTGGGAAACTCCTTTTCTCTTACCGACTATACAAAGCGGATGAACAAGGTTATGAATGCCGATAAAGAAGAATTCAACGCCATTCCCGATGAACAGGATATGATAGCCCAATATTTGTTACTGTATGAAATGTCGGGCGACCCTGAAAACCTGAATAAAGTAGTGGATTACGACTATGCCAAACTGAATGTCACCCTCCAGTTAAAAAGCGATAATTCCAGAGCGCTAAACTCAGCCATTGCAATCATTGAAACCTACGAAGAGGATTTTATCAGACACGGAATTACAATGAATTATGCCGGGAGCGGATATAAGGGATTGATATTTACTGACTTGATTCTAGAAGGACAAATAATGAGTTTGATCCTCTCTCTCATCATTGTCATTATTCTTCTCTCTCTGATGTTTAAGAATTTTAAAATAGGCATCATCGGGGCCATCCCCATTACCATTACAGCACTAATCAGTTTTGGAATCATGGGATTCCTGGATATTCCGCTCAATACCACAACCGCACTGCTCTCCAGTATTGCAATTGGAATTGGGATAGATTATGCCGTGCATTTTATTGAGCAATACCGTCTCAATGCTTCCAAAACAGATGACAAGATCCTGGTGGCACAAAAAACAATGGCTCATTCGGGCAGGGCAATCAGCTACAATGCGATAGTAGTGATTGCAGGCTTTCTGGTATTGCTTTTTTCCGTATTCCCTCCTAACCGAGAACTTGGCGCACTGGTATCACTTAATATGTTTACAAGCTTTGTTGGAACTGTTACCATCATGCTTGTGCTGTTAAAAATATCAAATGTCTTTTTTAAGAATAAAATATAAAGGAGAATTAATCATGAAAAATTTACAAATCACAACAGCATTGATTGCGATGATAATTGCAATCGGATTCAGCCCTGAAATTTCAGGACAAGGTTTATCCGGAAATCAAATTATTGAGAAGGTATATAACCGCCCTGTCGGGGAGGATCAGACATCTGACCTGGCCATGACTCTTATTAATAAGAGCGGAGCACAAAGGGTAAGAGAGATCAAACAGTTTACAAAGGATCTTGGAGAGGTTGAAAAAAGCATCATGTTTTTTCTTTCACCCGCCGATGTAAAAAACACCTCTTTCATGAGCTGGACCTACGATTCGGACCAGGGTGATGACCAGTGGATTTACCTGCCCGCTTTGAAGAAGACCAAACGAATCTCGAGTGACAGCAAAAGCGACTATTTTATGGGTTCCGATTTTACTTACGATGACCTGGGTGACCGGAAGCTTGAAGATGATACCCATAAATTATTAGGCGAAGAGACCATGGATGGTAAAGCGTGCTATGTGGTTGAAAGTGTATCAAAAGACAAAGATTACATGTACTCGAAAACGGTGGTCTGGATTAATAAATCAAATTATGTGGGTGTGAAAAAAGAGTTTTACGACGAAGATGAAGAGCTTTTGAAAGTACTCTCCATAAAAGAAGTGGAGGAAATTTCAGGCATTTGGGTTATAAAAAACTCTGAAATGAAAAACGTTCAGAAAAATCACAGAACAACCATCGTACTGAGTAATATTCAGATCAATACCGGGTTGTCTGCATCAAAATTCACCGAAAGAATGATGATGAGAGGAATGTAAATTCGATAGAAAAGATGAAAGTAAAAGGACTCATATTGATTTCGCTTCTTATTGCAGGTCAATATACTAAGGCACAAAATCTTGACATTTCAGGTTTTGTCAGATCCTATGAAGGGGTTTTATTCAATACCGGTGATTTTGGAATTGTGCAGCAAACGCTCAATCTGAACTTTGAACAGAGGGGCAATAAGGTTGCATTCAAGGCAAATCCAATGATCTATCTGTACAATTCCGACTCTCTGAATTTCAGAATGAGGGAGTTGTATCTGGATCTCTATTTTGATAATTTTGATATTCGAATAGGAAAGCAACAGGTGGTATGGGGAAAAGCGGATGGAGTATTTATTACCGATATTGTTTCGCCTTTGAATCTCACCGAATTTTTGTTGCCGGATTTTGACGAAATAAGAACAGGTGTGATTGCCACAAAAGTTAATTATTACCTTGGCAACAGTACCCTGGAGGCAATCTGGATTCCGGTATTCACTCCCACCGAAAGGCCCCCGCAGGGTTCAATCTGGTATATGCAACCTGATTTCCCCGTAACACCTACCTGGGACTTCTCCAGGGAAACAATAACCCCAGCTCTTGAAGCCAGCGAACTATTCTTGAAATACACAGCCCTTACCTCAGCCATTGATTTTGAATTCATGGGAGCTTATACCTGGGATGATAACCCCACAATGCATGTTCAGAGAGAATTTGGGGTTGATCCCATTACCCAGCAGCCCATCCTTACGGGATTAAATATCACTCCGGAACATCATCGGTTGGCCATAGGAGGCGGATCGTTCAGTTCTGAAATTAAGGGTGTGATTTTGCGTGGAGAAGCTGCCTGGTATAATGGAAAATATTTCCTTACCGAAAACCCTTTGCAGCCGGACGGAAATATTCAGAGAGATTATCTGCACTACCTGCTGGGGTTGGATTTTAATCTTGGACCAGTAAAGGTAAGTTCGCAGTTTATTCAACAAACAATTCTGGATTATGACAATGATATCCTGAATGAAAAAACAGAAAACACCATGACCTTTCTGGCCCGGTATGACATGTTTCGAGAGACCCTTCACCTTGAGTTGTTCTCCTACATCGGATTAACCAACGAAGATGCACTGATCAGACCCAAAATTACCTATGATTTTGACGATAGCTTTTCAATCCTGCTTGGTTCAAATATTTTTGTGGGCGACGAGAAAGGGCGCTTTGGACAGTACAGCGACAATTCTATGGCATATATAAAACTGAAATACAGCTTTTAACCCCTGACGCTTGCCTCGGGCAATCGTGTCTGGATATCCTTCAGCTGCTCGTAGCTTTCAATGCCCAGCGTGAAATTGTCAATAAATCCGGCACCGGTATGGAATTGCAGGCATTCATCCTTTTTATGGGTAAGTTTTCCCGCTCCGTATACTTTCATCCCAATGATTGCTTTTCCATTTTTCTTCATCCGTGACAGCACGTTGTGCACGGTTGGAACATCAGCATCCATAGCTATTCCGCCAGGATTAAACCGTGCCAGATCCACATCCACCCAGGGTTCATCGGCTGCTGTCTCAAGTGCACCCAGAGAATGGCATGAGATCCCATGGGCACGGATGACTCCCTCTTCCTTCGCTTCCTCAAGTGCCTCCATGGCTCCTTTCATATTTTCGTTCCAATCAGGATCGGTGACCGCATGGAGCAAAACGATGTCAAAATGGTCGGTTCCCAACTCACTTTTAAACCGCTCCAGATCACTCTTCACATCTTTGTAGGTTTTTGAATTGGTCTTGGTAAGAATGACCACTTCATCCCTGTCAACCTTCTTTAATGCTTCCCGCACATGTGGATGGGATCCATATTGGTCGGCCGTCTCCCAGAAGTTGATCCCTTCATCAAAGGCTGCACGTAGCAGATCCGAAACTCCCTTTATGCCCAGTTGTCGCGTCTGGTTCGAACTTCCTCCAAATCCATGGGTGCCGGTACCCATGGCCATTCGTGACATGGTAATCCCGGTATTCCCCAGATTTACCCTGTCATAAGGGTATAGTTTTTTTTCTCCAGCCAGTAATTGGTATGGAAAGGCTGATAGCAGAAGAGACCCTGCCAAACCCGATTGAATGAATTTTCTTCTATTCATATCCTTTTCATTATAAAACATATTCCTTGTAGAGAACCACAATATCAAGACATAGAAAGATACAAAATTGTTTAAACCATTAACTGTTAAATAGTATGTTAATTTATCGATGTTTAAATTCTTTCTAAATAAGAGCCATAACTTGCCATTTGTTAATCTTTCAACAAATAAACTTCTTTGTTATGTCGGTATTCCAACAGAATTTAAAAGAGAAGTCCGTTTCAGTTGTAATTGGACAAGAAAATCTTTCCTTTCAACCTGAATCAAAAAAATCCATTGATCTTGAAATGTTTTTTATAAATATTCTTCTGCTTGGTCTTGTATTTGCCTATAGTAGTAATTATTTGACCCTACCGATTTTTCTACCCTTGTTCTATGCAATTGCAATGAGATTCTTTATTGGAAATCATGACAGAATGCATGCAAGTCAGCATGATCGCCTGCCTCGTTTCTTTGAAGCAATTACAGAGGGTTTTGCTGTGGTGGTGACTCCCTGGGATGAGCCTTTCGATTCTGTAAAATGGAAGCATCTTAAACATCACTCAACCCACGTATCGGGCAAATCAGCACCATTTGACACAAAAAGCGATCCTCATAGTGCCTTTGAATTGGGCGGATTTTTAAGGGTTTTCATCTCGTGTGTTTTCTATGAGGAAATACAATTGTATTTCGACATTCGAGATCGTAAATTGACTAGAAGTCGTTTGTATCGATTTTTAATTTATACACCCCTACTAATTGCATTTATATACACATTTGGTCTGAACACCTACCTGATTGTTTTACTTGCCATGAAAATAACCGGTTTTTCAGTCTGGTTCCTTTTTTCATGGGGATTACATCAACCAGTTATCTATAATTTTGGTTTCGCGAAACAAGTACCAATTTTTGTTAATTGGATTACAACCATACTATTTGGGAGGAGAATTTCTGCAGGTATTACGCATCATAGTACACATCATGCGTGGCCAAGTATTCCATATAATCAGTTGGATAAATTTGATTCTGCAACACTGCGCAATCCCGAATATGCGCCGGAGATGCTACCAATTGGTGCTTAGTCTTCCATTAATATAATTGCAGAATCCACTCAGATATGATCTCCAGGGCCCTGGGATCGAAAGTCTCTTCAATCACTCCATATTCTGCAGGCAAACCCGTTTCACAGTTTTGAAACAGATGATTTAATCCAGGTAATATCCTTGCGGTAACATTTTGATTGCCTGAAGAAATTAATTTTTCCCGGATGGCAGTGATATTCCTGGACGCCATGACCTGACAGTCTTTTTCACCATTTAATGCAAGGACGGGACATTTGATGGAACCGAAGAAGGCAGATGGATCAAACATTACAAAATAACGCATCCACGCATAAGATTGCTCAGGTATGGAACCTATCAGCATTTTCTTGCTCTGTTCAATCTCCTCTTCACTATAATTACCACTCTTCTTTTCGGAATAATAAGCACTCGTAAATTCTAAAACCTGTTCTCCCCAGGCGTCATAAGATTCATTGGAGATCATGATTTCATATACTTTACTCATAACGGCCCTGTTGTCCACCAAAATCGAATCATCCACACCACTCAACCTGCCAATATAATCACTTTGCTCAAGAAGGATTGTCTTGCCATCGACACCCGGACCGGCAAGTGAAATAATAAAGGCAATGTCGTCATACTCAGAAGCCAGTATTAAAGATATCATGCCACCTTCACTATGACCAATGATTCCAACTTTCGATGCATCCACCTCTTTTCGTTTCAACAGGAAATCAATGGCCGACCTTGCATCACCCGCATTATCTTCAGAAGTTGATCCTGCAAAGCTTCCACCTGAGGACGCTACTCCCCGATCATCATAACGCAACACTGCAATTCCGTGTCTGGTTAAGTGATCCGCAATTAATTTGAATGGCTTATGTCCAAAGATTTCCTCATCCCTGTTCTGACTACCAGACCCCGAAACCAGTATCACTGCAGGGAAAGGGCCTTCACCTTCCGGAATGGTAAAAGTTCCTCCCAAAGAAAAACCCTCCTCGTGGTTATCAAATGAAACTGTCTCCTCAGCATAAGGGTAAGGGGGTGTCGGCTCCTGAGGGCGATTCAACATAAATGCCTCTTTTTGTTTTTCAAGGTTGAGTTCAAAGCTTCTGCCACTCTGATTCCACTGGCCATGGATGGAAGTTGAAGAGACTACTTTACCAAGGTAATATCCCTTAATTATTGGCGCTTCAATCCTTAACGAGTCGTCCGTTAGCGTAACATCTCCCATGGGTATATCTTTTGCCCCCTGGTCGGGACTGTCCATGGTTGCCTCCAATTGTGCATCCTCCGTAATTAAAATATTGAATACCAGCCGCAATTGAACACCTCCTGCATTCAAACTGCCCAGCCATGAACCGGATACCTGATCGTTCGCAATCTGGCCATGTGCTTGTTGGAACATGACAGCAATTACACATATGAAAAATGTTCTTGCTATTGATCTCATGATCATATTATAATTGATTTCTATTCTCAAATGTAGAGGAATTTCATGGGTTTTTCACGATTTTGACCTGTGTCAAAAGCATGTTTGAAACTGTGCACGATTCATTGGGATAACTATCTTTACATTTCAATCACCAAAACCGCATCGTTTTGATAGAGATAGGAAAATATAACGAACTGGTTATTCTCAGGCAGACAAGCGTGGGCCTGTTCCTTGGAGACGAGAACGGAGAAGAGGTACTGCTGCCCAATAAATATTGCTCCGAAAATATGAAGATTGAGGAGAAGATCAAGGTATTTGTTTACCGCGATTCTTCAGAAAAGAAAGTAGCCACAACCTTAACTCCGGGAATCCTGTTAAATGAATTTGCATTGTTGCAGGTCTCTGCAGTATCGGAGGTGGGAGCATTTCTGGATTGGGGATTGGAGAAGGATCTTATGGTTCCTTTCAGAGAGCAAAGACTAAAGATGGAAAAGAACAGGTGGTACATTGTATACCTGGATCTTGACACAAAAACCGACCGGCTATATGCCAGTAACAGGATTGAAAAATTCTTACAAAATGAGGAGATTCTGGTGAAGGAAAATGAGGAGGTTGATCTGCTGATATTGCAAAAAACAGACCTGGGTTATTCGGTCATAGTAAACAATGCTCACAAAGGATTGATCTTTGAAAATGAAGTGTTCAGGGACCTCAACATTGGAGACAGGATGAAAGGATATGTGAAAAAACTCCGTGAAGACAATAAAATCGACATTTCGATTCAACCCATCGGGTATAAGAATTTTAATGATGTCAACAGTGAAACCATCTACAATACATTAACAGAAAACGGAGGTTTCCTTCCAATCACGGATCGCAGCACGCCTGAAGAGATCTATTCAACCTTTGGTATGAGTAAAAAGGCATTTAAAAGATCAATAGGTGCCTTGTACAAACAACGGAAAATTGACTTACAACCTGATGGGATAACATTGATTTCTAATGAAACCAAACACTCCCAATAATAAAGCCCCCGCAAATACCTGTTTCGCAGGGGCCTATTCTATTGAAAATATTTCTTATTGTACCTGTACAAACACAGTATCTATGTCTGTGGTCTGACCAGGAACAATCGTGATATCGCTTATTATAGTATCCTTATACCCTTCTACAGGTTGAATCTCAAGGGAATACTGCCCTTCAAGAAGTCCCCTGATCATAAAATATCCTGAAGTCGTATCGGCATAGGTACTTGTAGTGTCCTCCGCCATGATGGCCATGATCAGAGGCTTTGCCTCCGCAGGGCTTACAACTCCTTCCACAGAACCGGTGATCGCTTTAGTAAATACCCGAATCACCGGTTTTAGAATAAATCCTTCATTTCCAGTCTCCACAATGGATTTATCCACTACAAAATCTATGATGTAGGCATAGGACTCGCCCGATAAAATCTCATTGTGAACGTTCAGCTTCAGTCCCGACTGCTGTCCACTGGGAGTTTTTAAATCATGAAGCACATCATCAATCATTACGGTGTTATTCTCTCCAAGAACCAACCTGACCTGGCTGATAAATCCTCCCGGAATCTCATCGTCCACCAGAAGCGTATCCTCCCCGTTTACAAACTCAAGCAGGTTATAAATTCCCTGGTTTGTACTCAGCTCTATAAGAGAGTCATTCATAATGACATTGACGGCCTGAACATCAATATTTACCTGTTGATATTCTCCCGGCATATCGGTGAGTCGAAACTGAATATTGGCCTGACCTGCATCTTGATCCGAACAGCCAAATGCAAGGATTGTCAAACCCACTGCTAGAAAAAGTAATCTAATTGCTTTCATTTTTTTATCTTTTTTTCTTATTTGTCTCTAGTATTAACGAAGGATTTTTTAATTTGTTTCATCTGAATTCAGGAATACTGAAGATGATTTATTGCATTATATTTCATTACTTTTATTCATTACGAAACAGACTGTGGTTAAGGTAATCACGTTTATTTATTTGAAAAATTATGGAATATCCAAATTTTTATAACGAAGTTGAACACATTATTCTGAAAGACGGATTAAGCAAGTTTTTAGGATCCAGCGAGGAGGGAATTATCGACATCTCCTACCTTGACATCGTGAAAATGGCAGGTCATAGTTGCGCACATGTTAGCGGCTCATATCTTATGGCACTTAAAGGACTTCAAGCGCTTTTCGGGAAAGAGCTTCCCATAAGAGGGGAGATTAAAGTGGAAATGCGAGAATCTTTCAACAACGGAAACGTTGGTGTTTCTGCACAAGTGTTGTCAAATATTACCGGGGCAACGACCGATACAGGATTTGGCGGTATTCAGGGTAAATTTAATCGTAGGGGACTTTTGTTTTATGGCGCAGATATTCAATCAAATGTAAGATTAACACGACTCGATACAAACAAGAGTGTAGAAGTAAGTTATAAACCAATGAAGGTGGTTAATCCTGGTGAAATTATGCAATCTGCCCTTGGTCCTGATGCAACAGAAGAGAGTAAGAAAGCTTTTCCGAAACAATGGCAGGAAATGGTAAAAACTATTTTTGAGAATGCCGACATTGTTATTGAGCTAAAATGAAAAACAAAGAGTGGGTAGAGAAAGTGCTGGCACATGAAACTGATCTGCCCGTACCTTTCAATTTCTCTTTTTCTCCACCTGCACTGAATAAGGTGGAAAATCATTACGGCGGTTCTCCCATACAAGAGGCGCTTGACTTTCCCATCCGCATGAAAAGCATGAAGTCCATCAAACCTACCTATGCATCCCCTGCGGAGTTCGGCCCGTTTGCAACAGATGAGTTTGGTGTGAAGTGGACCACCAATGATATTGACCGAGGATCACCAGATGGCTCCTGTCTCGACGGACCTGATCTTTCCGGATATACCTTTCCCGATCCCTCTGTGGAATATCGTTTTGAGGACCTTGGCCAATGGTGCAGTAAGAACCGGGATAATTATACACTTATCTGGATCGGTGACCTGTGGGAGCGCGCCACCTTCATGCGGGGCATGGAACATATCCTGCTGGATCTGGTACTGAATTCTAAATTCGTTCATAACCTGTTACGAGGCATCACAGATCATATCCTTACCTCAATGGATATTCTGTTCAGCCGTTTTGAATTCGACGGGGTCGCTTTGAGTGATGACTATGGTGCCCAGAACGGCCTCATCATGTCGCCTGATATGTGGCGGGAGTTTATACAACCCTGTCTTTCCGAGATCTATACCAGGGCCAAAACACATGGACGTACCGTATTTCATCACACCTGTGGTGATGTTACCATGATCATCCCGGATATGATTGAGCTGGGTCTGGATATTCTGCATCCCATCCAGCCTGAAGCCATGGATCCGATCGCTTTAAAGAGAGAGTATGGAAATTCGGTTACCCTGTGTGGTGGTGTGTCTACACAGAAACTCCTGCCGTATGGTACACCGGATGAAGTAAGGGCTGAAGTAAAAAGGTTGAAGCGCTTAATGGGTGCTGACGGGGGCTATATTCTGGAGCCGGGTATTACATTGCAGGCTGATATACCCGTTGAGAATCTGGTTGCATTGATCGATGAGGCCAGAAACACATAAAAATTCATTTCTAGAAACCGTCAACGTTTCCGTCTCTCCCTCCCTATTGAAAAGCCCCCGCCGATCTTAGAATCTACGGGGGCTTTCATTAATATAGTATATTTTCGAAAAAGCTGTTTTCTTGCCTAGCCAATAATGGTAAAATTCAACACATAATTGCCACCATTAGCGCCGTTTTCATCTCCGTCTAAGGGCATTCCATTGTGGTCCATAATAACACCGTTATCAGCATCATCCCCCACTAGCAGGAAACTAAAATGTCCATCTGGTGAAAATGATACAAAATCAGAAACTATATCGGTGGTTGTAAATGTAAGTGTCTTGTCATTATTAGAAAATGCAACTGTTCCCTGAGAAATCGCATCTCCCTCGAAATAGATAGTTTGGGCAGGGACTACTGAATTTTGGTCAACCGGCCTGTTAAAAGTAACAGAAATAATCAGATGTCCTGAACCATCGGTCGTGAATGTTCCTCCATATTGATTATAATCGTTCTGATCAGGAGAGACAACTACAAAAGGAGAATTGGGAAGGGCGGTTATTAAAACAGCATCAGATTTATTACCAGTCTCATCTACAGTTACAACAGCAAATTCATAACTGGTTCCATTTGTCAGTCCAGTTATAGTAATGCCATTCAGTCCGGATGCTTGTGAATATACCATATCCGATCCGGGGCTATATGATACTTCTATCCGGTCCAGATCAGCATCGGTTGGTTCTGTCCATGTAAGTACGACCTCACCTTTGTCAGCCGATACTGCAAGATCGGTAACTTGTCCGGGAGGAGTTATGTCTTCTTTTTCACAAGCGCTAAGAAGAAAGAGAGTTAAGAGAACAAACGAAAACATCCCTAAATAATTTCTT
Organism: Bacteroidota bacterium; assembly: GCA_039714655.1. Lineage (GTDB taxonomy): Bacteria > Bacteroidota > Bacteroidia > Bacteroidales. The sequence continues at coordinate 23,502 of JBDLIX010000038.1, read as the reverse complement.
TTGTGTTTCATAATTCTTGAGGTTGGGTTTATAAATGAAAGAAAATTTAACACGATTAATTACGTACATTGCATGTAAAAGGTTGCATTCAATGCTTTTCTTCTGCCTTCATTGATATCAAATAACAGCTTTAAATGAGTAATCTACATCTAAAATATCAACCTCTTGTAATAGCCCTGAGTTTGTTGATTTTCAATCATTGTAACTCTCCGGTAAAGCGTATAGAAGAGAAGCAAAATATTCTCTTTATAGCGGTGGATGATTTGAATGACTGGGCCGGCTATTTATCAGGGCACACAGGTATGAAAATCCATACCCCAAATATAGATCGCCTCGCAGCCGCCTCAATGATCTTTACCAATGCACACACTCCTGCTCCGGCCTGTGCCCCGGCAAGGGCAGCCATTCTTACGGGAGTACATCACACCCGTTCAGGGGCAGAAAATGTTTACTGGGGGGATGGACCAAAGTGGCGGGAATTTGATAGGTTAAAAGATGTTGTAACGATGGAACAATTTTTTAAACAACATGGTTACAAAACCCTGGGGGCGGGTAAGATCTATCATAGTCAGGCACCACCTTGGACACCCACAAGTCAGATAGAACCTGCCAACTGGGATTTTTACTACCCGAGTTCTTATATTTCTCATCCGTATCAGATTCGTGCGCCAAAGGATGTTATATATCCGGAGGATGTTGATAATAAGAGTCGGCCCGGAGGTGAAGGATGGTGGACCTGGGGACCGATTCCTATCCCTGATGAAAAAATGGCGGACTATCATGTAGTAGATTGGGCAGGTTACCAGCTCACCCAGCAACATGATAAACCTTTCTTCCTGGCTGTTGGGTTGTGGAAACCGCATGATCCATGGGAAGTGCCTCAAAAGTATTTCGATATGTATCCGCTTGAAAATATTGCTTTACCCGATTGTAAGAAGGATGACCTTGAAGATGCATTCGATCACGGCCGGCGATGGATACATCGTTGGGTGGTAGATAATCATCAATGGGAAAAAGTGATTCAGTCCTATGCCGCATCCATCACCTTTTCCGATGCAATGGTTGGACGATTGCTGGACGCCTTTGAGAAATCTGAATACGCAAATAATTCGATTGTTGTATTATGGTCTGATCATGGCATGCATATGGGAGAAAAAGAGAATATTGAAAAATTCACCCTCTGGGAAAGATCTACCCGGGTGCCGTTGATAATTTCTGTTCCCGGTTTGACTCATGAGGGTACAAAATGCGAACAGCCAGTAAGCTTGATGGACCTCTATCCAACCCTGGTTGATCTGACAGGATTTGAGAAACCTTTGCACCTTGATGGGAAAAGTCTGTTACCACAAATTAAAAATCCAGCTACCGGGACTTCGCCAGTAATATCCAGCTATAGGTTTAGCTGGACAGAACAACCAATTACAGGACATGCAATAAGAGGTATTCGATACCGGTATATCTATTATCCTGAGATCAACCTGGAAGAACTCTACGATCATGAGAGTGATCCCAATGAATGGGATAATATAGCTTATAAAAAAGGGAATAAAAGGATCATTGATGAACACCGAGAAGTCCTGCTGGATATGTTGCCTCAATTGACCTGGAGAGGAGGAACCCCCGATGGATATTCCATTGATACGGAGGGTAATGTCCATCGTGATAATTTTGAATCATATGATTAATCCGCATTTGCCACTGAAAACTAAATCGTAACTAAACATGAAACAGATATCTTTCATTCTGCTAATCCTGTTTTTTCCATTTATTGCCCCTTGCCAGGATAAAAAGCCTCACATCATATTTATTATGACGGATCAGCATCGTGGTGATGCGCTGGGTTGTATGGGTAATGAGGCCATCATCACTCCGCACCTGGATCAAATTGCTGCTGATGGAGTCACCTTTGTAAATGGCTACTCCTCGGTTCCGAGTTGTACTCCGGCCAGGGCTGGTCTGCTTACCGGGTTATCGCCATGGAATCATGGCATGTTAGGCTATGGCAGAGTAGCAAGGAAATACACGTATGAAATGCCACAAATGTTAAAGGAGGCTGGCTATTACACATTTGGAATTGGTAAAATGCACTGGTTCCCCCAAAAAGCACTGCATGGTTTTCATGGCACTTTGGTTGATGAAAGCGGACGGGTGGAACAGGATGGATTTGTGAGTGATTATCGGGACTGGTTTAAACAAAATGCTCCCGGCCAGGATCCCGATAAATCAGGGATTGGCTGGAATGACCACGCTGCAGGGGTTTACCGGTTGAAGGAGGAGTTGCACCCAACCTATTGGACAGGGAAAAAAGCCATTGAACTGATTGAAAAATATGACCTCAATAAACCACTCTTCCTGAAGGTCTCGTTTGCCAGGCCCCATAGTCCATATGACCCTCCGCAGAGATACCTGGATATGTATGAAGATGTCGAGATACCCCAACCATTTATCGGTGACTGGTGCCATCATCTTGATTCCATACAGGGTGAACACAATGCTGCATTTTCGAATTTTGGAGCGAACCATGCTGAAAAGAGCCGAAAACACTACTATGCCAATATCACATTTATCGATGATATGGTGGAAGAAATAATCCAGGCCCTAAAGGAAAAAGGAATGTATGAAAACTCTATTATTTGCTTTACTGCCGACCATGGAGATATGCTTGGAGATCATCATCACTGGCGTAAAACCTATGCCTATGAAGGATCGGCAAATATACCTTACCTGTTCAAATGGCCGGATGGGATTAATGGGAAATTGGCAAGGGGTAAGAAACTGGAGAATCCCGTTGAATTGCGTGATTTCCTTCCAACTTTTCTGGATGCAGCAGGTGTGAACATTCCTGAGGAAATGGATGGAATGTCCTTGCTGGATCTGATCAGGGATCCCCACTCCAATTGGCGTCCTTACATTGATTTGGAACATGCAACATGTTATAGCAAAGAAAATTATTGGTGCGCCTTAACCGATGGTACCTGGAAATATATCTGGTTCCTTAGTAGCGGCAAAGAACAGCTTTTTAATCTAAAGAAAGACCCAGGAGAAGAGACCGAATTATCAGAAAAGGATAAATATCAGGATACGCTTGAATCATGGCGAAGAAGTATGATCAATCACCTGAGTGAACGAGGTGAAGAATTTGTAAAAAACGGGGAACTGACAATCAGAGAAGAACCCATGCTCTACAGCCCAAATTTTCCTGAAGATGACCGTACTAAACGTCAACTCATCACTCATTGGAAAGAGTTGTACAAAGGTTTTAATTAAGGTTAAACATCCGACCAGGCAAACTACCTCATTAGAATCCATTTCCGTTAAAAATCTACCTGTCATGGTCATATTCGTATAAAGAAATGTAATATATATATTGCATATTGGAATATTTATATTACATTTGCATTGTGGAGAATATAAAACTTAAAGTAGCAAGGGTAGAAAAAAGCTTGTCTCAACAAGAGCTTGCTGATCTATGTGAAGTCACACGACAAACTATCGGACTTATTGAAAAGGGGAAGTACAACCCCACATTAAATCTTTGTATCAAGATTGCAAGAGTATTAGATAAAACCTTAAATGATCTATTCTGGGATGAAAACAAAAAATAAAAAACCGTTTCTAAATATGGATGAGCGAAATAAGCAGATAGCGCTCAGAGTCATAGCCATCATGTATTTCCTTACAATTTTTGCAATGCAAATCATTGCAGTATACCGGCAATTTGTGCTTGGTCAGGAATTGAGTGAATTTGAAGACATTGCTATTCTGATGACCATCAACTCGCTGTTTCTTATTAGTGCCCTTTTATATTTTGGAGCAATTCCGGTACAAAAGCTAAAAGTTAAAACCATCATTCTTGCCTATCTGCTATTTGTGGTTCTGGGAAGCATATTTACATATGCCAAGTACAATATCTTTGGGAGTGCCGATCTCTCTTTCAAACAGCTATTTGACAAACTTATAATAGTCAGTGCCATAATAGGTATAATGATGGCATTTTGGATTCTGCTTTCAATTTTAAGCAAAAGAAGACTTGACAAGGAATTGGAAGATTAAGAAGGGATAAACCATTTTAACAAAAAAACAGTTGCGAAATGAAAAAATCTAAACTCCTGTTACTAATAGCATTGTTCAGTTTGATTTCATGCGGCACATTAAGCGAAGGAATAGTTATTGAAAAACGCTATACCCCAGCACTGTATTATGGAAAATATGGTCCACCCTATGATGAATACCTGCTTATGGTAGAAGGTGAAATGAACTCTAAAATGATAACTGAAAAAGTTAATGTTTCAAAAACTTGCTATGATAGTATCGAAATAGGCGATTTTTATCAACTTTACTAAGATTCTTCAACACTCATATTTTCTACTATGATTAAACAAAGCTTACTCCTGTTGTTTGGTTTTCTATTTTGCTTCTCTTGTAAGCAAGAATCAATGGAATATGATATAGTTATTTACGGGGGGACTTCAGCAGGCATAGTTGCCGCAGTGCAAGCCTCACGGATGAATAAAAGCGTAATCATTATTGAACCCGGCACCAGTCAGCAACTGGGAGGGCTGACATCAGGTGGGCTCGGAAGAACTGATTTTGGCAATAAATATGTTATAGGAGGAATCTCTCGTGAATTTTACAGAGCGATACATAACCATTATTCAGATAGTACCAACTGGAATTGGCAGCGCCGGGAAGCGTATATGGAGCAAACCTATCATCCCGGGCCCAATGAAGAAGATATGTGGTATTTTGAACCATCAGCTGCCCGGAAAGTGTTTCAAACCTGGATCGATGAGTATAACATTCCCGTAGTTTATGGTGAACATATTGTCCGGAAAGGAGAGGGACGCACCCAACGCATTTCAAATGGCCGTTGGGTTGCCTCGCCTGGAAATGTTTCACAGGGAGTGGTAAAAAATGAGGCCCGGATCAATGAGATTGTGATGGAATCGGGAGCCCGTTTCAAAGGCCGGTGTTTTATCGATGCCACCTATGAGGGAGATCTTTTAGCAGGGGCAGGTGTATCTTTCACCATAGGCCGTGAAGGATATGATATCTACCAGGAGTCATTAAACGGAGTAAAAGCACTCCAATCAATCCCTGATAGCGACACGCCTTGCTGGCATCATCATCAGTTTAAACCGGGTGTGGATCCTTATGTGGTCCAAGGCGATCCGGAATCCGGACTTTTGCCTATGATTGACCCTGAAGGACCAGGAAAGGAGGGCTCCTCTGACCATCGCATTCAGGCATACTGTTTCAGGATGTGTATAACCGATTGTCCGGAAAACCGCATCCCATTTGAAAAGCCGGCAGCATACCAGGAGATCGATTACGAATTGTTATTCCGCAACTTTGAAGCTGGTTTTTCTCGTGCACCCTGGATCAATTCAGCCATGCCCAACCGTAAAACCGATATCAATAATCAGAGTGGATTTTCCACTGATTATATCGGAGCCAATTATGCCTATCCAGAAGCACCCCATGCAGAACGTAATAGAATTATCGAAGCCCATCGAAATTATCAGAAAGGAATTATGTGGACACTGGCCAACCATCCGCGTGTACCGGATTCACTAAGAAATATTTTTTCACAATGGGGCATGGCAAAAGATGAATTTACTGAGAGCGGAGGCTGGCAGGACCAGTTATATATCCGGGAAGCCCGCAGGATGATTTCAGAGGTGGTATTGACCCAACATCACTGCCAGGGCAATATCATTGCCGATGAAAGCATCGGCATGGGTGCCTATGGTATGGACTCTCATCACACGCAGCGCTATGTTGATAAAAGCGGATTTGTGAAAAACGAAGGAGATATTCAGGTGGGTTTACCTGCTCCTTACCCGATCAGTTATAAAGCAATTACTCCCACAAGGTCTGAATGTACAAATCTGCTAGTACCTGTCTGTTTGTCTGCTTCCCATATTGCTTTTGGATCAATCCGGATGGAACCGGTATTTATGATCCTTGGGCAATCAGCAGCAGTGGCTGCCTCTTTAGCTATTGACCAGGAATGCGATGTTCAGCAAGTTCCATACGAAGCATTGAGGAAGCATCTTCTCACGAGTGAACAGATACTTGAACATGAAACGGAGAAAGTTCATTAAAACGGCAGCTGCCGGTTCCTCAATACTGGGAAGTGGTGGATTACTCTCTTTGACTCAATTTACTCCCGTGGGAAGAGTGGAGGATTCGCTCATTAACCCAATTATTCCGATTCAGATCTTTCCAAATCTCGAAAAAGAGATGCTTTCTTATATCATCGTTCTTAGAAAGCACTATGGATTTCGCAGGTTTGTAATAACAGGCCCCAGTAAGGAGTATCGTTACACCGGGTTCCCGGAAAAGCAAGTGTTTATTGACCTGGGCGAACTTATTTTACGGTTTAAAAGAGAACTCGCACCCCATGATATTGAGATTGGTTGGTGGTGTACGACAACCATCAGAATTGGGAAGGGAGATTTTCAAAGTATTATTAGGTTAGACGGAACAACCGCACAGGAGGCTTGTTGCCCCCTGGACCCTGACTACAAAAAAGCATTCAGTGATTATGTGGCAACGATAGTACAAATTGCACAACCATTCTGGATCAATTTTGAGGATGATTTCCACATGAATCATGGCTGTTACTGTCCAAGACATCTGGAAGAGTTTGCAAAAAGGGAAAAGCATGATTATTCGAGAGAAGCGCTACAGAATATTCTGAACGAGAAGTCAGCAGAGAGTTACCGATTAAGGCAGTCATATGGTGAGATGAACAGAGACTCTTTGGCTGCACTGGCAGTAGCTGTCAGGGAAAAGGTGGATCAGTTAGCGCCTGAAACCCGTATCTGTCTTTGTCAGAGCGGAGCAAGTGAGCGCGACGGGAATTTTACTGAGGCTGTTACCCGGGCTTTGGCCGGTAAGACCCGTCCAGCAGTTCGTCTGTTTGGCTCAAGTTATTTTTCTGACAATCCACATGATATTCCCAAATCCATTTTCAATTGCCTTTACAGCCAACAGCATCTGCCCGCCAATTTCGAACTGCTACATGAATCTGACTCTTTTCCACACACACGTTTCTTTTTATCAGGTTCGAAATTAAAAAGCCTGATAACCGCAGCATACGCATATGGCCTGCACGAATCTTTGTTATATGTGAATCAGTATCTGGAAAATCCTTTAGAAGAAGACGGTTACAGAGATATGTTTCTGAAGGAATCAAAACGGTTTTCAGCACTGAAGCAAGCAGTAAAAGATTGTCGTGTAGATGGTTGTGAGATTTTCAGAAAACCGCGTTCTTCTTCCAACTGGGTACATATTACGGGACGTTTAGGGATTCCTCATACTTCCGCTTATGGCAAAGTGAAGCTTGTTTCAGGAGACATTGTAGAGCGCATGACTGATGAGGAAATAGAGAATCTGCTGCAGGGGAGTCTGTTCCTTGATGGTCATGCTGCACATCTATTATCTAAGAAAGGATTCTCTAAGTTGATTGGAGCAGAAGTTTTTGCCAGAGAAGATACATTGTTGCCCCCATTCTATGAAGGTGTCCGTAACCCGGAGAATTATAGTGGGATCAATAACCGGTTAATGTACAATTATACCTGGGCATTCAATCGCCGGAACAAAGATGCCTTTTATCAGATTAAATCCTTATCCGGCACTGAAATAATAACAGACTTTCTGAATACCCGGAACCAGCCTCTCTATCCGGCAATGATCCGTTTTGAAAATGATCTTGGAGGACGCGTGGCTGTGATGGCATTTAATCTGAATGACAACTATGTATTCTCCCGTTCCATCTCCATATTCAATTATGTCAAGAAAGAGTTGATGCGCCAGACAATTGAGTGGTTGGGTAAAGAACCACTTCCAGTGTTTGTTAAACAAATACCTAATACATTTTGTATTTTCAATCGTTCAAAATCAAATGATTATGCTGTTGTTGTTATTACTGGTTTAAGTTCCGATTCATTTGATTCAATTTCTTTGGATATTGCGCCGGAGTGGATCAATTCAAGATTTGAGCTTCTAAACAGGAAGGGCATATGGGAACCGATAAAAGCAGAGATTCAAAACAGTACCATAAAACTCAATACCAGCCTTTCCGTAATGAATCCGGTTATTCTAAAGTTCAACAAATAAACTCAGAAGATTACTATTCCAACTCTCTCATTTGGCATTTGTTTCTTCAGCCTTTCGGATAAGAGAGTATCTCAGGGACAATCATTGCACTGGAGTGAAAATATGTGGCAAGCTGTATGTATATTTATACTATGAAACGAACATGTTCTTTATTAATCATAAATATCACAAAAAGGTATGATTAAAAAAGAATATGTGAGAGCAGAGCGGTTACATCTGTTCTCAAATTTTCAAATAGAATGAAATAAAATTGAAAATTTTAAACAGATGAAAAAGCTATTGTCGATTGTACTGGTCATAATAAGCACATCACTTTATGCCCAAAATGATTATCTGAATGAGTCTCAGGAAGAGTATCAAAAGCGCTTGCATTGGTTTACAGAATCAAAGTATGGAATGTTTATCCATTTTGGTTTGTATAGCCAGTTAGGTGGTGTTTGGGAAGGGAAAGAGATTGAACATTACGCTGAATGGATACAGGCCAATGCCGATATTCCCAAAGAAGAATATACAAAACTGATCAGCACCTGGAACCCTGAAAAATTCAATGCAACTAAGATTGCCAGGCTTGCAAAAAAGGCAGGGATGAAATACCTGGTTGTTACCACCAAACATCATGAAGGATTTTGTTTGTGGGATTCTAAATTTACTAAATATGATATTGCATCTACCCCAGTAAAAGACCGTGATTTTGTCCGGGAGCTGGCCGATGCCTGTAAGAAACAGGGAATCCGGTTTGGTACTTATTACAGTATTATCGACTGGCACCATCCTTCCCAGTCAATTATAAAAAACGATGAAACCGGTAAAGGTATATGGAACCAACCCGTGATGCTGCCTGGTAAAAAACCGGAATATGTGCAGTACATGAAAAATCAAATACGAGAACTGATTGATAATTATGATACTGATATTTTGTGGTTCGATGGCGACTGGGCAAACTGGTGGACCGTAGAAGATGGTAACGAACTCTACCAATACATCCGTGAACTGAAGCCGGAAATAATAATTAATAACCGGGTTTCAAAAAGGGAAGAATTTAAAAAGGATTTTGGCACACCCGAACAGTTTCACCCTGATGATTCGCTCGATTATTTATGGGAAGCATGTTACACCATGAATAGCTCATGGGGGTTTTGCGAGCATGATAATCAATGGAAAAGTCCACAAACAGTTTATGATAAACTAAAGGATATAAACGGGAAAGAGGGCAACCTGTTGCTCAATATTGGCCCTGACGGAAATGGCATTGTGCCCAAAGAGTCGGTAAAGATTTTGTTAGAGGTTGGGAAAATGTTAAATAAAAAATAACAGAAAAATCTTCTCATGCGGCACTTGTTAAATAGGGTGCTAATTCTCTATAATTCAGAGCTAATAAAACTTCTTTAATAAGGGACATGAAACATAAAGTTCCATATCGTTTATATTATTGCATGATATACTTGCTGGCGATATTCTTTTCTAGTTGTACGTCAAATGACTCCATCAATTATGAAATGAAAGATTGGGAATTGACAATCAACTCAAAAGGACAAATAATTCATATCCTAAACAAGAACAGCCATGAAGATTACTGCGTTGATGATACTAAATCTGCTCTTATTTCATTGAAATTGGATTCAACAATCCTATTCCCGGTCAAGGCTGATGTTTCCAATGGAACAGAACTGATTACTTTCTATTTCGAAAATGGTATTCAGGCGGATGTCAGGGTAAAAATTAAAGACAAATATTTAACCTTCGAGCTTTTTTCAATTTCAGATGACTCATTAATTGATGCTGTCATTTGGGGGCCCTATCATGTAAGGATCAATGAAAGCATAGGGGAGACCATTGGTATTGTGCAAAACAATAAGTTTACCCTTGGGCTTCAAGCCTTAAACCTGAAAACATTGGGAGGTTATCCATGGAATGACAATGACCATCTTCCTCAACTGGATATATTTGAACAAGATAACTTTGAAGATCTTGGTAAAGGTAAAAGAGGGGTTCTCTATTCTGTCGAAGCTGCCAAGCCTACTGATTTTGGAAGTTCTTTACAAGCATATACCAGAAACAGGAAAAAAGAGAGAATAATTGAAAACTGGAGGCATGATCAATATTTAGCTTCTTCCTATGATGATGGTGGTATTGTTGGCTCCAAAATTGCGCTATTTGGTTGCAAAACAGATTCAACGCTTCATACAATCGGACTTATTGAAAAGGAGGAAGGGTTGCCACATCCTGTGATAAATGGAGAGTGGATTAAAACTTCACCGATTATCAACTCTTCATATTTAATCATGGACTTCAATGAAAAAAACATTGAAGCGTGCCTCAAGTATTCAATAAAATCCGGGTTCGGATATTTATACCATGGTCATCCTTTTGAATCCTGGGGGCATTTCTCTCTTATAAAGAGCAAGTTTCCCAATGGATGGGACGGGATGAAAGAGTGTGTTCGGAAAGCCGAGGCACAGGGTATTTTCATAGGTACTCATACACTGACAAATTTCATTAATACTAATGATAGCTATGTTACACCTGTTCCTGACCACCGTTTGGCAAAAGTCGGTAGCAGCACCATTGTGCAGAACATCGATGATGCTCAGACAGAAATTGAAATCGAAAATCCGATATTTTTTAATCAGTTCAAAAACAATAATTTACAAAGTGTAGTAATAGATGAAGAAGTCATCAGGTACGGTTCAGTAACTGAAAATGCACCCTGGATCTTGAAAGATTGTATACGGGGTGCTTTTGGTACCCGGGCATCGGATCATCTCAAAGGCTCAAAGATAAATAAGTTAGCAGATCATGGCTACAAAGTGTTTTTAGGTGATGTTTCATTGAACAAAGAGCTGGCAGAAAATATAGCAGATTTTATGAATCAGACCGGAGTTAGAATGCTTGATTTTGACGGACTGGAAGGAACACACTCAACCGGAATGGGAAATTATGGAGAAGTTCTTTTTGCTCAACAATGGTACGATCATTTGAATAGCAATATTAAAAACCATTTCTTGCTCGGCGCAAGCAGACCGGGACACTATTTCTGGCATATATATTCACGGATGAATTGGGGAGAACCGTGGTATGCCGGATTTAGAGAGAGTCAAACTGAGTATCGCCTGCTTAATCAAAAGTACTTTAAGAGAAACCTTATGCCTGGAATGCTGGGATGGTTTAAAATGACCTCCAGCACTTCCGTAGAAGATATTGAATGGTTGATGACACGCTCAGCTGCATACAACGCAGGTTTTGCATTTGTTACTGATCTCGTTACACTTGCAGAAAATGGTAATACAGAGGAAATCTTTTCAATTTTAAATACATGGGAAACAGCCCGTTTAAACGGTATTTTCACCGAAGATCAGATGAGGAAAATGCAAGATTTATCAACAGAATTTCATCTGGAGAAAAACGATCAAAATGTACTATTGTTTACTCAAAAATATTCCTATAAATTTCAGCATGAGAAAAAAATAAGACAACCTGGTGAACCGCTTTTTTCTACATTCAATTTTGAGAATTTATCAAATAAACAACCCCTTAATTTCATTATTACAGCGGTTCATTCCGATCTGTCAAACATTTCAATTGAAATTAACAACCACAAAACTACAGAGTTATCTATAAGTTTAAAGAAAGGCCAGACCATTAAATATAGGGGCAATGAAAATGCAATTATATACGATCAGAATTGGAATGTTATCAATACTGTTCCAATAAACAGGAGATCATTTATAATGGAAAAAGGGAATCAGTCTATCACTTTCGATTGTATATTTCAGAAGTCAGATGAAGAAGCTATGGCCAGGATAGAGTTTATTTTATATGACTTGCCTGATAAAATAATATCAAATTGATTCCGAAGTAATTAGTATCCTCCTGTTGAGTTCATTTCATTTCAGTATCACAATGAACTGTCCTAAATCCAAACCCATTTCTCCTTTATACGTAATATAGGATATTGGGAAAGTGTACTACAAGTGCCACTAAATCTAAAACACTATGAGTATATCTGAAATTCAACAAACTGAACAAATTTGGAAAAATCTGGAGATTGCAATAATGATTATAGCTTTACTTACTCCTATCATTATTGCTTTACTGGTATTTCGATTTAATGGGATTATTAAACGTCTGAATAAGAAGCAATGGACTAATCAAAAGATAGTTGAAAAGAGGATAGAAATTTATGATAGGATTGTTCCAAAACTAAATGATATTTTATGCTTCTATTCTTACACAGGAAATTGGAAAGAGTTAACTCCAATTGACATCATAAGATTAAAAAAGGAATTGAATAAGGACATAAATATTTATGCTCCGCTATTTTCGGATGATCTAAGTAAAAAGTACATTGATTTTATTCATTTGTGCTTTGTGTCATTTTCAGGATGGGAACATGATGAAAAGATTAAATCTTTATATGAACTCCGACAGGAACATAACGTAGAATGGAATGATGATTGGATTCAATTCTTTGATACAAATAATGTTATTGAGGCGATAAAAATAAAGGAGAGATACAATGAATTGATTGACTCCTTTAAAAAGGATTTGGTAGTCTTTCAATCTGGGCATTATCCGGGAAGTTCTGCCCCAAAATAAATATCATTTTCAGAGGGATACTTCTTAAAACTTAATTATCTTCTCAGTCGTGACAATGTCTTTCGACTCTACTTTAATAAAATATATTCCCTTCCGGAAGTACGAAAGGTCAATCTGGTTAGAACTTCCGGAAAACTCACTGCTATAGATTATTTTCCCGTTAATTGAAGTAATCTCAATTGTATATTTTCCCGGAATTCTTGTCTGCACAAATATCAAATCATTCACAGGATTGGGATATATCTCTATTGAATTACTGGTATTTTTGAATTGTAAATTCATCGGATCAATAACTGTAATCACGATGCTGTCTGAATTAAAGCATAAATTGGTATCAGTTACAATTACCCAATACGTATGATCACCTAATCCTAACGCTGAACCGGATATTTGACTACGGGGTAAATCTGAACCATCACACCATGAATATGAATATTCAGGAATACCTATATCCAAAGTAAGAGTCTGATCAATAAAGATTGTTGTGTCATTACCAAGATCGACAAATGGTATAGAATGGATTTGCAGGTTTACAGATTCTGCCGGACTTTCGCAATTTGCCACTGTTTGGGTAGCATAAAAGGGATATGTTCCTATTTGAGTAATTGACAATGTAAGTGAATCTCCAAAATCTGCAACTTCATAAACCTGATCTTTAATGCAACGAACACTGGCACTCTCATCCTCATAATAAAATCTTTTTTGAGTTATTTCGGAGCTATTATAGGTGAGCTTAAAGGTATTTCCCATTTCCCAGATGACTCGACTTGACCAATAATTGGTTTCTTCTCCAAGACTGAAAAAAGTATCATCAAAAAAATAACCAGCCGGTAAAGCAGTAAATCCACTCAGGTTTGTTGCATCACTATTTGGAGAGATCCAATGGGCATCTCCTTTCTCTTTTAATTTCCGACCTGCAATACTATCCCCTCCAAGGGTTTCAATCATCTCCCACCATTCAGAATCACCTGGCAGATGCCATCCTGACGGACAGAAGTTGCGGGCTGCAGAAAAATCATATAACCTTCCATAGGTAGCAGCATATGTAATGCTATCATTATCATAATACCATGAACCTGAAGGGGTATAATAGTTTAAATTCTCAGCCATCCATACTTGATCCCCGATCCTTACTGCGCTGTATTCTTGACCATCACGTGAATCAATAAAAGTGGTACTATAAGTGTCGCGATACCAGGTTATGTTCTCACCCTTTGCAATTAATAATGAACCGGAATCCCCGTGACAAATTGAAACATCTTCAGTTAAGGGTGGTTGAGGTAGAGGATTGATAGTATATGTTAATGATTCAGCAAGGCTTTCACAATTATCTATTTTTTGAGTAACATAAAATATGTTCTTACCCACTTCAGTTGGATAACCTTCAACATAAAAACTATTTCCAGACCAAATAGTATGAGTAAGTCCTGTGTCACTATACCAGGTGATATTGGTACCGCCAGCTTCTAAAAATTGCATGTATTCTCCTTCACAACTTGCAGTGTCTTTAGTGGTTGGGGATAATGGGACAGGACTTATTGTTACAGTAACTGTCACAGGTGAACTTTCATTGCATCCCAAATTGGTTTGTGTAACATAATAAGTATAAGTGCCAATATCAGTATGCCCTGTTTTTAAGGTATCCCCAGAATGAATTAAATTGGATAGATCTACATCATCATACCACTGAATATTTTCACCGGTTGCTATTAAATCGGGTACAGGTTCTCCTTCACATATCCAAACATCTTCAGCATTTGGAGGAGGATTTAATATGGACAAATAGGTTACTATTATGGTATCACAATCTGCTACCGAATTTAGAGTATCAAAGTAAATACCGGGTCTGTTTTGATATTTGCCTTCCAACAAGATACTATCTCCACAAAAAATAGATTTTTCAGATTGTGTGCTAACATTACAAGTATCGTTCAGTTCCATACAACTGGTTGGATAATACAGGCCTTCAATATCAATATTCCGGATGAAAGGACTATAGCTTAATCTTGTTTTATCGGATTCGTTAAAATAGGCATCAGGATATGTAATGTAACCATACATCATAAGATCGTGATCCCAGCAAGTTGGAAAATCCTCATCACATTCCGGTGGATGAGGAAGTCCCAGGGCATGCCCAAGTTCGTGTCCCAATCCTCCGACGTACCTGCAGGGTTTATACGAATGTACTACGTTGGAACAACGCTTATCTATTTCATAACCAAGCAATCCCTTTAAATCATTTGCGCTGATTACTACTGTACCGTACCCTCCACATCCACCACACTGATCACATCCGGGATTTGCGTCCATATAAAATACCCATCTGTTGTTTGGGTCATTATACATTCCTCCTGTTAATGGAAATCCATCTTGTAAAACATTGTTCCAAAAATAATAGAATGGATTTCCATTGGGATTGGTTGAATACCAAAGTGCCTCATGAGGAGTTTGATATACTTCAACAATGGGATCATGTAAGGCAAATGTTTTGTTTTGCCCCAATGCATTGTAGTACCACATTTGTAAGTGTCTGGCTGCATTTTCCAAACCAAGTGTATATTCAGGTTTTTCGATGCTGTCAGCCGGTATCAGGTAAATAATTCTTACATAATTGGCTTCGCTCTTTTGTGTAGATTGGTTTGAAATCAGAGGTTTAGGTATAGTATCTACAATATCATTAAACTGTAAATCCTGTGCAGAAGCAACAAAAAAACCTGACTGAGCTGTGAATAATACACACAATACCAATCCAATACTCTTTATAGCTTCAGGTATTGAATGTGTTGGTTTCATTATAGAAGGAGTTATATTAATATTAGATACTAATAAACAACACCTACTAAAACATATGTAAAGTTACACCATAAAACCCTGAAAGTCAATCAACGCATACACCTCAGTCAACCGAGTATAAGCGTAGTATTAATCTTTCGTTTGTTCTTTTGTGTAAAATTGCTTTACTTTGTATTTCAAAGTACTTTTTATGAACAAGGAAAAATATTTAGACGACCTTAAAGAGATAAAAGATATGATGGAACGTTCCTCCAGATTTATTTCTTTAAGTGGCCTTTCAGGAATATCTGCAGGTACGTTTGCTCTTATTGCAACTTACCTGGCATATAAAACTGTGTACATCAATCAAAACTATCTGAGTTACAGAAGTGCTATTCTTACAAAAGAAACCCTCACAACTCTTCTTTTGATTGCTGTAGTAACCCTATTTCTTTCAATTGGAGCAGGAATTCTATTTACCATTATCAAAGCCAAGAAAACCAATAATAATTTATGGGATCTTCAAACGAAAAGGTTGTTAATCAACCTTTTTATACCATTAATTACCGGTGGGATCTTTTGCCTTATGCTCTTATTAAAAGGGTACATATCCCTGGTTGCTCCATTAACACTAATATTCTACGGCTTAGCTCTGGTAAATGCCAGCAAATACTCATTATCAGAAATTAGAAGTTTAGGATTAATCGAAATTATGCTGGGATTACTGGCCACCTACTTTATTGGTTATGGTTTGATTTTCTGGGCCCTGGGTTTTGGAATCCTACATATTGTTTATGGCATAGTTATGCAGATTAGATACGGATCGTGAAGGAATTACTGAAAGATTTAAATAAAGCGTTCGAAAATAAAATTCGCCTTGGGATTATGTCCGCATTAGTGGTAAATGATCAGTTGAACTTTAAATTGCTGAAAGAATTACTCGATGTCACAGATGGTAATCTTGCCAGCCATCTTAAGTCACTTGAAAAAAGCAAATATATCACTGTTAAGAAAGAATTCCTGGACAGAAAACCCAATACAAAGTATTTTGCAACCAAAGAGGGCAAAGATGCTTTTACAAAACACATTCATGCAATTGAGAAACTAATCAGATAAATTTTTTTGTTAATTAACTTTGTATTTCAAAGTACTTTTAAACTTGTATTATGGATAATAAAAACACAGTATTCGACAGAGTGAATAACTGGATTAAGAATTCAGTAACTCTAAAATTGGTTACAATTACCATACTAATGCTTTTCCTTTTAATTCCGTCAAATATGATCAAATCAATCATTGCCGAGCGGGAAGATTTGAGCAATGCTGCTATTAATGAAGTCAGCTCAAAGTGGGGAGCAAGTCAACAAATAAATGGTCCGATATTAACAATTCCAGTGATTTATGAATACTTAACAGACGAGAAAATCGAACAAATAACGGAGTATTTTCATATCCTTCCTGAAGAATTGAACATTAATGGTCTGATTGAACCTGAAAAATTAAAAAGAGGAATATATGAAGTTGTGGTCTATAATTCAGAACTATCCATTAGTGGGAAGTTCAATCTCAATAAGAAAGTTGATCAAAGTAATCTGGTTCAAATACTGTATGACCAGGCTTTCCTTACTTTAGGAATTTCTGATTTAAGGGGAATAGAAGATCAGATCAATCTGGATTGGAACAATGAAGAACTAAAAGTGGAGCCCGGTTCAAAGCTTTCTAATACAATAAAATCGGGAGTTACAGTAAATCTTCCCGATATTAAGAACAACTTAGACAGAGAAATTGATTTTAAACTTAAACTGAATCTTCAGGGTAGTCAGAATATCTCTTTCACTCCGCTTGGCAGTCTAACCAATGTTAACCTTAAATCGAGTTGGCCATCCCCAAGTTTCAATGGAAATTTCCTTCCTGATCATAGAGAAGTTGGCAATGATGGATTTAATGCCAGCTGGAAAGTGTTGCAACTCAACCGCAATTATCCTCAGTCCTGGCTAGGTTCAAAACATCTACAAAATATCACGGATTCAGCATTTGGAGTGGATTTAATTCTTCCTATTGATGATTATCAAAAATCAATGAGATCAGCCAAATATGCTGTAATGACTATTGCCTTGACTTTTCTGATATTTTTCCTGGTTGAAATACTTAATAAAAGAAGAATACATCCTTTTCAATATGCTTTGGTAGGATTAGCACTTAGTCTATTCTATATATTACTGGTTTCCATATCAGAACATGCCAATTTCAATCTTGCCTATTTGATATCAGCACTTGGGATCTTAACTATGATTTCTCTCTATTCCTTAAGTGTTTTCAAAGCAGTAAAACTATCTCTGGTCCTGGTGGTCACTTTGGCCGCAATTTATGGGTTCCTCTTTGTAACACTTCAATTAGCGGATTATGCACTTTTAATGGGAAGCATCGGTCTCACGTTAATACTTGGGGCAACCATGTATTTTACCAGGAATATTAACTGGTATAAACTGAATAAAGAAAATGAATAAAGCTTGTAAAAAATGTTGTTTTCGCCATAAACTTCCATAATTCTTAAAGAATAGAAAATCCGTCAACACGCCCGTCAACATGTAGAATGAAGGAGGAGAGGTAAAATTAATCAAGATGCCCTCAGTCTGGTTTTTTGCCAACGATAACGCAATACTGACGCCTGGTCCTCAACAAGTACATATTCAACCTGACGTGTACGGTATAATATAACTTCAGGATCATGTCCTCCACAAAATGCCGTCTCTCCATATCCCTGAGCCATCTTCTATAGCAGCTAAAACCACAGATTACATCCGGTGTAATATCGGAAAAACTGAGCGCCTGGAAATTGGCCTCCGGCAACTCTCTCTTATAGGATTCTAAGGGCCAGTGATGATAGGACATCCTTTTCTTCCAGGAATCTTTCAGGCGGTTTCCTTTAATCTTCGTTGTCAGAATATCCGCGATTACAAATGATCCGCCCGGTTTCAGAACGCGATATATCTGTCTTAAAAAAGCAGTCTTCTCTGGATAGTGGAAAGCGCTTTCAATATTGATCAGAAAATCAACCGTATTATCCTCCACTGTAGCTAGAAAATGTGCATCATCAACACAAAATTCAACACGTTTAGCACTATTCATCTCAGCCTCCTGTCTCGCAATCTCAATATTGCCGGCGTTAATGTCTATGGCTTTAAAATAGTCTGGAGAATATTTCTCAAAAATATAATTGGCCTGGACCCCATTCCCACAACCTACTTCAAGCAACATCTTACCTTTGACAGAAGGCAAAAGGGACATACAATAATCGGTCAGGTTTGTCTGCGCATCAATAAAACTATCCCCCTCCGATCGATACATCGGATAATGCAACATGGTATACATGTTGTTAAGTCTCAAGAGGGCATTGTTCATTGAACTATAGTAATTTCCGCTTGAACTACCGGAGCAAATATGATAAAAGATCCTGCTGAAAACACCCATATCAAAAGACCTCATTTTGAATTAATATGCGCTGCAAGCTATACAAATACTTAATTATATACATATTTCTGCTTTTAAAGAAATAAACACACCATAGTGAATAAATACCTATGTTTTGGCGTTCTCCCATCCGGTTTTTAAAACCAGACTGAATGCCTCGCTAAACAAAATTGCTTCACTTACGTACGATAAGTATATTATCTTTTATGCAATGAAATATATAAAATTTCATTTCTATATAATTTTCTCCGTTTTATTAATCGCTTCATGCAGTGATCCTCAAAAGAAAAGGCCTGGTATAGAAAACGGATTTCTGGATTTAAGCTCCTGGAACTTTGAAGAGGATGGTCTGGTAAACCTAAACGGTCAATGGGAGTTTTATTGGGAAAATCTTCTGGAATCAAAAGATTTTGAATTAAGCGACTCAATAAAGGCCGAATATATTAGTGTGCCAGGTGGTTGGGCTACAAAAAGTTCTGAAGGGAAATCATATTCTGAGTTTGGTTATGCTACATACAGGTTGAAAATAAAGATTCCGGATAAGAATACAGATTATAGTTTCATTTTTATGTCAATATTTACGAGTGCCAAGTTATGGATTAACAGCTCTTTCTGTTTTGAAAACGGAAAAGTTGCAACCACTAAAGAACACTCAAAGCCCAAATTTACTACAAACTTTTATTCACCAATCAAATACAATAATGACAGTGACACTTTAGATATTATTGTCCAGGTGGCTGACTATTCCTATGGAGGACCTGCTGCCGGCTTAAGGAGGAAAATAACGTTCGGTCCTGTTAACCAGATTAATATGGAAAGGATCAGGACAAACTCCATAAATTCATTCCTGATTGGTATATTGTTATTGATCTCCCTTTATCATTTTTTTCTTTTTGTATACAGAACGAAATCAGTTTCTTATCTTATATTCGCTTTGTTGAGTCTGGTCGTTATTACCTGGACTATTTATAGTTCAGGAATGTTTATCGATTATTTTTCCTTTGAGGGTTATTTAGCGTTTGGCCATTTTGCGCCCGCATTATTTCCACCCATCCTTGTGCTGTTTTTCTACTTTCTTTATAGAGATGAAGTTCATAAACAAGTCTTATATGTTTTTCTGATAATTGCACTGATATTCATTTTGATAATTTTCACTTCTTCAGCAACCACGATATCTAATATTTTTATCATTTTTTCAATGAATATGATACTTCCGCTTTCTTATCTTCTGGGTTATTCCTTATTGAAAGCGGTAGTTAGAAAACGACAAGGCTCAAAATTGATGTATTTAAGTGTACTCATTATGTTCGCCTCACTCATTCATGATTCTTTTCTTTCAAATGGTTTTATCAAGGGTTTTGGATATTATATTTCATCTTATGGGTTCGTTGGGTTAATTATTTTGCAGTCTTTAGTTTTGGCCCAGATGTTCTCCATTACGTTTAAAAATAATATCAACCTAACCGTAAATCTTGAAAAAATCGTGAAGGAAAGAACTAAGATAATTGATGAACAAAAAACAGTTCTTGAAAATCAAAATCTGGATGTACTACGTCAGAAAGAAGAAATTCAGTATCAAAACGAGGCGTTAAATCAAAGAAATGAAGAAATAGAGGCTCAAAGAGACCTTGCACACATTCAAAACGAAGAAATAACAGACAGTATAAACTATGCAAGGAGGATACAATCTGCCATGTTAACTCCTGAAACCTATATTTCAGAGCTTCTTAATGAAAACTTTATCCTTTATAAGCCCAGGGACATCGTAAGTGGAGATTTTTACTGGATTAAACAGGTTAACCAATACGTGGTTATAGTGGCTGCTGATTGCACTGGTCATGGAATTCCCGGTGCCTTTTTGAGTATACTTGGCATAAGCTATTTAAATGAAATAGTGCTAAGAAGGGAGATAACTCAGGCAAACCTGGTTCTAAATGAGCTAAGAAAACAGATCAAGAATTCCCTCAGGCAATATGGTGGACGCGACGAATCAAAAGAGGGAATTGATATGGCATTGTGTGCTTTGGACCTGAAAAATAACATGATGCAATATTCTGGAGCAAATAATCCACTATATCTGATTAGAGGTGTAGATAAAGAAACTAAATTGATAGAATTTAAGGCAGACCGTATGCCACTAGGGTATTATTATGGTAAGGATATATCATTTACCAACCATGATATAAAGCTGGAACCTGGTGATACTTTTTATCTGTTTTCTGATGGATTTATTAATCAGAAAGGGGGTAAGGAGAATAAGAAATATATGAGCAGACAGTTTAGAAACCTACTTTTAGGAATTCAGGACCAACCTATGCATGATCAGAAATTGATACTGGATCATACGTTTTCTGACTGGATGGGGAATAATTCTCAATTGGATGATATTTTAGTTGTGGGTGTGAGGGTGTAACATTTTTAAAAATAAGATGAGAATTATGCTTACAGAACCTGATATTTTCTCTCTATGAAAAAATTACGGATCGGCATAATAGATCTTATCCACAACAGACCTTCTCATTCTTTGTATCGACGCTTTATGTTTCCCAATTACGTAAGCATTATGCCACAGGTTATTGGGGTCTGGTGCAGAGAAGAAGGTCATGAGGTACATTATACCATCTATACCGGAACACAAAAAATAAGGAACTTGATAATGGACAAAACGGATATTGTTATTATCAGTTCTTTTTCTTTTACGGCCCAGTTAGCATATGCCCTTAGCACATGTTACCGGTCTCAGGGGATAGCCACGGTGCTTGGTGGTCCTCATGCCAGAAGCTACCCGGAAGATGCCTGTCTTTATTTTGATTATGTGCTTGGATTGACTGATAAAGAATTGTTAAGGGATCTTCTGCATAATTTTGAATTGAATAATCCACGGGGAACTTACCTTTCTGCTTTGTCACAACCCCTATCAATCCCGGGCGTTCGCGAAAGATGGGAATTTATTGAACAGGTACATAAGTCAACCAGTATTTTAAAAGGGGTATCAATGATTGGAAGTTTTGGTTGCCCCTATGAGTGTGATTTCTGTATCGATGCAGAAATTCCCTATCAGGCTATGGATATGGGTGTGATCGAAGAAGACCTTCAGTTCCTTATTAAAAAAATTAAACATCCTGTAGTTGGCTGGTATGATCCAAATTTTGGAATCAGATTCAATTCAATTATGGAAACCATCGAATCGGCTGTTCCTCCGGGCAGCATCAAATTTATTGCCGAATGCAGTTTGTCTTCCTTAAGTGAACCTAATGTTAAGATATTGAAAAAGAATGGATTTAAAATGATGATGCTGGGGATAGAATCATGGTTTGCGTATGGGAATAAGGCGAAAATGGAATCTAGTACCGGTATGGATAAGGTCAACCGGGTAGCTGAACAGATAAATATGATACAACGGTATATTCCACAGGTACATGCTAATTTAATGTTTGGATTTGATAGTGAATCCGGGCCAGATCCGTTTACACTAACCAAACGTTTCCTTGACCTTGCACCTGGTGTCTTTCCTGCATACGCATTGTTGACCGTATTTGGACAAAGTACAAAGGGCAATTTAAAGTATGAAACAGAAAATAGAATTATTCCTTTTCCGTTTCATATGATGCATGGCTTGAACAACTTGAATGTTATACCCAAGAATTATAGCTGGGAAGATTTTTATACTCATTTTATTGATTTGTTGAAATACAGTTTTTCTGCCAGGGCTGTGTACCGTCGTTTTAAAAATAATCCGATGACAACTGCCAGATGGATTACTCTTTTCCTGTCATTCAGCGTAGGTGGTTCAGGTAAAATAAGTCATGTTTCTGCCACACTGGAGAATCTTCGCAGGAAGCCAGATTTTCGTTCTTTTATGGAAAAGGAAACAGATCAAATACCTCTCTTCATGATTGAACAAGTCAAAAAAGACCTTGGGCCGATGTGGGAATGGCTACCTGACAAAACCCTATTGCAAAATCCGAAGATCTAAGGGGACTTCATGGTTTGGAAGTATGATATACGTGAGCCTTCGGTCTGTTACATCTTCCATGGGATCACCAGGTCAATTACCATGCCATGCGCCCCCAGCCCATACTCTTGCCATCAAGCGGTGGAAGGCCCAGTATTTCGCGACCACGTTTAACATAATAACGGTAGTTTTCAAGTGGAGTGCCATTGGGAATGCGATGGTCAAGGCCAAAAATTGTGCCGCCTTCCTGCATTAATGGCTGCATCTTGTATTCAAGTTCTTTATCGATATCATCTTGTGTCTTTCTCAGGATGTGCTTGTCGATACCGCCTATGATCGCTAGTTTATTTCCGTACTTCTTCCTGATTTCGACAATGTCCATGCCTGCAGCAGGCTCACATGGATGTATTATGTTTACTCCGCAATCCAGAAATGCATCTATGACCGGCATCAAAAACCCGTCACTATCCTGGTTGAACAGTTTTGTGCCGCGACTGGAAACAACGTCCCAACATGCCTGGTAATAGGGTGCAATAAATTCTTTGACAATGTCAGGTCCGATCAGTGGCCCGGTCT
The DNA here is from genome assembly GCA_039714655.1 of Bacteroidota bacterium. Taxonomy (GTDB): domain Bacteria; phylum Bacteroidota; class Bacteroidia; order Bacteroidales. The sequence goes on along the minus strand of JBDLIX010000038.1, from coordinate 5 downwards.
TGCCG
>JBDLIX010000037.1:0-38358 GCA_039714655.1 Bacteroidota bacterium | reverse complement strand
GCAGTTTTGTCATTTCAATATGAAAGGCAGGCTCTCCGGTATGTGACATGAGGGCGTTCAGGGAGTTCTTTTTAGGATCACTGTTCATTTCATGGGCTTCTAATTCCCCGTATTCCTCTTCCCCGACTATTTTCATTGCGGTCACCTCTCCGCGGGAGAAAAGAAATCCAATTGTGGTATATTCATCTGCCATTGAAGAGTTCAGGTATTCACCCATGCTGTAGGAGTTTCTATAGCCTCCATTTGCAATATGGCTATTATGTGCCCAGAGCGCGATTTTCTGGTGACCCAGGTATTCTCTTATCCATGCTGTATTCTCTGCCATATACATGTCTCTGTAATTGGTTGTGATGGCATAATGGGCGTTTTCACTTAAGCGATGAAACCTTACCTCACAAACCTGCTTTGTCACTTCCAGAACCCTGGAGATTAACTGGAACTCTTTTTCAGATGAGGAACCTACTATCTCTTCCCGGTATAGGTCCATAGAATCTTTCAATGCTGCTAACTGGCCCAGAAAGGGAGCCAAGGACCATATTTTATATGTGTCAAAATTGTTGAGTGACTCAGTTTGTGCTATTTCCAGTATACTATCCGCAAAAGCAATAAAAGGAAGACCCTTACCGTGTAAGAAATCCCTGACCATCTCCGGATGATAGGTGTTAAACTGACAATCCACCCCCATGTAATGGACCTTCTCTGCATCGGATTTATCCTGGTTGTACCGGCACATCCATTCCAGCAATTCCTGCACCTCTTCGGTTCTCCAGGTCCAGAAATGCATTTTAAACTTCATCAGGTCCAGGATAGCGTCAGCATTCCCCTGTTGTATGGCTTCATCGATGAATAATGACTCCCCAAAATCAGCCTCAAAGGCAAATACTTTGTACCCGTGATTCTCAACCAGGTACCTGAATATCCTGTGTTTGGCATCAAAGAATTCTGCAGTTCCATGTGAGGCCTCACCGAGACCGATCACATTTTTTTCAGCGATTGGATCCAAAAACCGAAGATCTTCATCACTCCAGGAAAGCGGGTCAACCGGTAATGGCTGTAATTCATCTTTAAGAATACCAACTAGCATTTCGGTATTAGCATCCAGTATTATTTCCTTCTCTTCCTCTTCTACTGAACAGGAGAAAACAACCAAAGACACCATGAGTGATACAGTGACGAGTTTCCGGTTTATGGGTTCCATCATACAGGTTTTTGGTGAAAACCTATTAACCACAATTTTAGTGCCATGAATCCATCAAATTGTATTGCTTTGCACTTGTTTTTTTTATATTTTTATGAAGAGATGATGAATGCTTTGTCAAAATTTCTGGATCAATCATATATTAATTACTGCTGTCATTTTCAGTCCACTTAAAAAATAGTTGAGTTTTGTTGAATATTAGGATATGAATTTCTAAATTTGCGGCTCGAAAATTAAAAACAGATTGAAATGATTGTAATTCCCATTAAAGAGGGTGAGAATATTGAAAGGGCTTTAAAGAAATTCAAGCGAAAGTTTGAGAAAACCGGCGTAGTGAAGGAGCTGAGAAGTCGTCAGGCTTATGCAAAACCTTCAGTTACTAAGCGTCAGCAGAAGCTTAAGGCCATCTATATTCAGCAATTGCAGCAGCAAGAAGATTAATATTCCAGGGTTTTGGCAGACTTTGAATTGCTGCCCATGACCAGGACTGATGAATTTCTTTTATACCTGCAGGCTGAGAAAAGGTATGCCGGACATACCATCAAGGCTTACAAAAGTGACTTAAACCAATTCCATGCTTTCTGTCTGGAAAATGACAAGGAGGGCATGGATTTGCATTATAAGAGCATCCGGTTATGGGTGGTCTCCCTGATGGATGCTGATTACTCTCCAAGAACTGTCCATCGTAAATTGACTTCATTAAGATCTTATTGCAAGTATCTTATCCGGCTGGGTGAACTGGATTCCAATCCCATGGATAAAGTACTGAAACCAAAACTGAGTAAACGCATGCCTTCATTTGTGGATGAAGCAAATATAAACCGCTTGCTGGATGATCATGACTTTGGAGATAATTTTGCAGGTGTCCGAAACAGGCTTGTCATTGATTTGCTCTACCAGACAGGAATGCGGAGGAGTGAGTTGATCGGGTTGAGGACAGGTTCGGTAAACCTGTCAGGTAATAGTATAAAGGTAAAAGGTAAAAGGAACAAGGAGAGGATTATTCCCATTAGCCGGGAGCTGGTTGAAGCGATTGAATCCTACATGGTTCTTCGGAAAAAGGTGGTAGTGGAACCCGGTCACAATTTCCTGCTGGTTACCGATAGCGGTAAACCTGCCTATGACAAACTGGTTTACAGGATTGTCAATAAATACCTTGCAATGGTGACCACCCTTGATAAGAAGAGCCCACATGTGTTGAGGCATACGTTTGCCACACATATGTTAAACAGGGGAGCAGAGCTAAACGCCATCAAAGAGTTGCTTGGTCATTCGAACCTTTCGGCCACTCAGGTGTATACCCATAACACGTTTAAGAAGTTAAAATCAATTTATAATCAGGCCCATCCACGGGCCTAAAAAGAAGGAGGTGCCTATGAATATTAAAATGCATTCAATTCGATTTGACGCGGATGAGAAACTGTTGAGTTTCATTGACACAAAGGTTAAGAAATTGCCCACAGTATTTGACGACATCCTGGGTGCAGAAGTATTCCTCAGGCTTGATAAGGACACATCCGACCGGGAGAATAAACTGGTGGAGATCAAGCTTGATGTAAAAGGACAAACTGTGTTTGCAAAGAAACAATGTAAAACATTTGAGGAAGCAACTGACCTGTCTATTGGTGCTTTAAAGAAGCAACTTGTAAGACGAAAGGAAAAAATCAGGAAAAAATAGCCCCCTTAAAACCTGTTGAAAAGGCTGCTACGGCAGCTTTTTTTATGCCTGCTAAAAAAGAGACATATTTTTTTGTGATAGTATTAAAATATTCATACATTTGCGAACCGATTTTGGAGGGTGTATTTCATTGACGTTCTTTGTATGCCGATGTAGCTCAGTTGGTCAGAGCAGCTGATTTGTAATCAGCAGGTCGTGGGTTCGAATCCCTCCATCGGCTCTGGTCTTTTTTAAAGCGTACTTTAAGTATTGAAAAATTGGGGAGATACCAAAGTGGCCAACTGGGGTAGACTGTAAATCTACTGTCGTACGACTTCGGAGGTTCGAATCCTTCTCTCCCCACAAGTTCTTTGGAATTACTAAGACAGTATTTAAGCGGGAATAGCTCAGTTGGTAGAGCACAACCCTTCCAAGGTTGGGGTCGCGAGTTCGAGCCTCGTTTCCCGCTCAATACCTTGAGTAAGCCGATGTAGCTCAGGGGTAGAGCGTTTCCTTGGTAAGGAAGAGGTCCTGGGTTCAAATCCCAGCATTGGCTCTGATAATTAAATGAAAATAATATAACGTAAACAAGTACCTAATTAATTAAATTAAGTTATGGCAAAGGAAAAATTTGACAGGTCCAAACCGCACGTCAATATTGGTACCATTGGTCACGTTGACCACGGAAAAACCACATTGACCGCTGCTATTACTCAGGTCCTTGCAAAAAAGGGTCTCTCTGAAATCAGGGATTTTGACTCTATTGACAATGCACCGGAAGAGAAAGAGCGTGGGATTACTATTAACACTGCCCACGTTGAATACCAGACAGCAAACCGCCACTATGCGCACGTTGACTGTCCTGGTCACGCTGACTATGTAAAGAATATGGTAACAGGTGCTGCTCAGATGGATGGAGCTATTATCGTTGTTGCAGGAACTGATGGCCCCATGCCTCAGACAAGGGAACACATCCTCCTGGCACGTCAGGTGAATGTGCCAAAGATTGTTGTTTTCCTGAACAAGGTTGACATGGTTGATGATGATGAGCTGTTGGAACTGGTTGAAATGGAAATACGTGAGTTACTTGATTTCTATGAATTTGATGGAGACAATGCTCCCGTGATTCACGGATCTGCGCTGGGTGCTCTGAACGGAGAAGAGAAGTGGGAAGATAAAGTAATGGAGCTGATGAATGCTGTGGATGAGTACATTCCCATTCCCCCCCGTGAAATTGACAAGCCATTCCTGCTGCCTGTTGAAGATGTATTTTCAATCACAGGACGCGGTACAGTAGCAACCGGTAGGATTGAAACCGGTGTTGTTAATACTGGAGACGAGATGAACCTTATTGGTCTTGGTGCCGAAGGTCGTAAGACTGTTGTAACAGGTGTTGAGATGTTCCGCAAGATCCTTGATCGCGGTGAAGCTGGTGACAATGTTGGATTGTTGCTGCGTGGTATTGACAAGAAGGAGATCAAAAGGGGTATGGTAATTGCCAAGCCCGGTTCGATCACTCCTCATACCCAGTTCAAGGCACAGGTATACGTGTTGAAAAAAGAGGAAGGTGGACGCCATACTCCCTTCCATAACAACTACCGTCCCCAGTTCTATCTGAGAACATTGGATGTAACTGGTGAGATCATGCTTCCCGAGGGAACCGAAATGGTAATGCCTGGTGATGACGTGGAAATCAAGGTAAATCTTATCTATCCCGTGGCTATCAACGTAGGTCTGCGTTTCGCTATCCGTGAGGGTGGCCGGACCGTAGGTGCTGGTCAGGTGATTAGCATTGAGGAATAATAATACCTTACTACTGAATAGGGAGCTCGGGTCGTAATATATGAACCCGACTTCTCTATTTAGATGCGTTAAGCACACGGGTGTAGCTCAGTTGGTAGAGCACTGGTCTCCAAAACCAGGTGTCGGGCGTTCGAGTCGCTCCTCCCGTGCAAATTTAAATTGAGATGAGGAAAATTGTTAACTATCTGAAGGAATCCTATAATGAACTGGTTCACAAAGTGACCTGGCCAACGTGGAAAGATCTTCAAAGCAGTGCACTGGTTGTCATGATTGCATCTCTGATTTTTGCCCTGATTGTGTTCGCCATGGATATTTCATTTCAGAAGATCCTTGAAGGCATATATAAACTAGTGTAATCCATGAGTAATCTGGAAAAAAAGTGGTACGTTCTCAGAGCTATTGGTGGTAAAGAGAAGAAGGCCAAAGAATATCTTGAAAGTGAAATAAGCAGGTTAAACCTGCAGGACTATATTGAACAGGTGCTGATACCTACGGAGAAGGTGTACCAAATTCGTAACGGAAAAAAAGTCAGCAAGGAGCGTAACTATTTCCCGGGGTATGTGCTGATTGAGGCTGCACTGACGGGAGAGATACCTCATATCCTAAGAAATATTCCCAACATCATTGGATTTCTGGGTACTGAAGGAGATCAGGCACCAACACCCCTGAGGCCCGCTGAAGTAAACAGGATCCTTGGTAAGGTGGATGAACTTTCAGCCAGTGATGAAGAGCTCACAGTACCATTCTTCGTGGGTGAATCCGTGAAGGTGATCGATGGTCCCTTTAACAGTTTCACCGGCCTCATCGAAGAGGTGAACGATGAGAAGAAAAAGCTCAAAGTGATGGTGAAGATCTTTGGTCGTAAAACACCACTGGAGCTGAGCTTCATGCAGGTTGAAAAAGAAGGATAGAAGTTAAAAGTCAAAAGTTAAAAGTCAAAAGTTGAAATTTAAAAGATTACAATCTCCAGACAATGATATGTCCATGAATGCTTCCTGTATGGTTGTCGACGGATGTTGTAAGCGGTAAGTATATAAACAGTTAAATAAAATGGCAAAAGAAGTAGAAGGCTTAATAAAGTTGCAAATCAGGGGTAGCGCTGCTAATCCATCCCCTCCCGTGGGACCCGCACTGGGTGCCAAGGGTGTCAACATCATGGAGTTCTGCAAGCAGTTTAATGGCAGAACCCAAGAGCAGGCTGGGAAGCTCTTGCCAGTAATCATTACCGTTTATTCCGATAAGTCATTTGATTTTATCGTGAAAACACCCCCGGTGGCAGTTCAGTTGCTGGAAATGGCAAAGATCAAGAGTGGATCTGCTGAATCCAACCGGGAGAAGGTAGCAGACGTATCCTGGGAACAGGTACGCCAGATTGCTGAAGCAAAGATGCCCGACCTGAATGCGTTTACCGTTGAGTCTGCTATGAAAATGGTTGCCGGTACCGCAAGGAGTATGGGAATTACTGTAAGAGGTGAATTTCCGTCTAACAATTAATTCATATTAAAAAGATGAGTAAACTTACTAAAAACAGGAAGTTAGCTTTAGAGAAGTTAGACAAGGACCAACAATACACCATTGGTGATGCTTCAAGCCTTGTGAAGGAGATGACCAGCACTAAATTCGACGCTTCGATAGATCTCGATGTACGATTGGGTGTTGATCCCAGGAAAGCCAACCAAATGGTTCGTGGCGTTGTTACTCTGCCTCATGGAACGGGAAAAGAGATCAAGGTATTGGTTCTTTGTACTCCGGAAAAGGAGGATGAAGCAAAAGAGGCTGGAGCCGATTATGTGGGGCTTGATGACTATATCGAGAAGATCCAGGGTGGTTGGACCGATATGGATGTAATCATCACCATGCCCCCTGTAATGGCAAAGATTGGTAAACTCGGCCGTGTGCTGGGTCCCAGGGGCCTTATGCCAAATCCCAAGAGTGGTACAGTAACTATGGAAATCGGTAAAGCTGTAAAGGATGTGAAGATGGGTAAGATCGATTTCAAAGTAGACAAATATGGTATCATCCATACCTCTATTGGTAAAGTCTCCTTCAGTGCAGAGAAAATAGCTGAAAATGCTCGTGAGTTTATGCTGACGATCATCAAGCTAAAACCTACTGCAGCTAAAGGAACCTATATCAAAAGTATCTATCTCTCCAGTACCATGAGTCCTGGAATTAAGATAGATCCTAAAGCTATCGAAGAATAATAATCGCTAAAGTGTCTCAATACAATGAGAAGAGAAGAAAAGGATGTAATTATTGAGGGTCTTGCAGGACGACTGAATGACACAAAGCATTTTTATCTCACCGATATTTCCTCACTAAATGCCGAGGAAACATCCAATCTGAGAAGAAAGTGTTTTGAGAAGGAGATCAGCCTGCTGGTTGTCAAGAATACATTACTCCGTCAAGCAATGGAGAAGTCCGACGGCGATTTTAACGATCTCTACGATGTATTGAAAGATTCAACATCCATTATGTTCTGTGAGACAGGAAATGTTCCTGCCAAACTGATCAAGGAGTTCAGGAAAACAATGGAAAAACCAATCCTGAAGGCCGCATTTGTGGAAGAATCGATCTATGTCGGAGATGACCAGTTGGAAGCACTCTCCAAGATTAAATCTAAAGATGAACTGCTGGGCGATCTACTTACCCTGTTGCAGTCACCAGCCAAAAACCTGGTATCTGCACTGGCATCAAGTGGATCAAACTTGACCGGCGTTCTCAAAACTTTATCAGAAAAAGAAAATTAACAACATTAAAAATCAATAAAAATGGCTGACGTTAAAAAGATTGCTGATCAGTTGGTCGAACTGACCGTAAAAGAAGTAAATGAATTGCTCGATGTGCTGAAAGAAGAGCACGGTATTGAACCTGCAGCTGCTGCAGTTGCTGTTGCCGGTCCTGCTGCAGGCGGTGAAGGCGGAGGAGCTGAAGAAAAAACAGAATTTGATGTGGTTCTTAAAGCTCCGGGCGGAGCCAAGCTGCAGATTGTTAAGCTTGTGAAAGAATTGACCGGACTTGGACTTAAAGAAGCGAAAGCTGTTGTTGATTCCGCACCTGCTCCTGTAAAAGAAGGAGTAAGCAAGGATGAAGCAGAATCTCTCAAAACCCAATTAGAAGAAGCTGGAGCAGAAGTTGAGCTTAAATAATAGGGCAATCGCATTATCCACTTACAGGTTTAGATTCTTGCTCTGCAAGAGTCTAAGCCTTTTTGCAATTTAATGTTTTCACCTTAATCCCAGGATTAAAACGCGATGTCAATGCCAAATAAAAATCAAGACCGAATTAGTTTTGCTGCCATTAAAAATCAACTGGAGTATCCTGATTTTTTGGAAGTGCAGCTGAAATCATTTCAAGATTTCTTTCAAATGGAGACCACTCCTGAAAACAGGAAAGTTGAAGGACTTTTCCAGGTGTTTCAGGATAATTTTCCAATTACCGATACAAGAAACAATTTCGTACTGGAGTTTATCGACTATACCATCGATCCTCCAAGGTATTCGATTGATGAGTGTGTCGAACGGGGACTTACTTTCAGTGTTCCACTGAAAGCCAAATTGAAACTCTACTGTACAGATCCTGAACATGAAGATTTTGATACCGTGATCCAGGATGTTTATTTGGGGACGGTACCCTATATGACCGAAAGGGGAGTCTTTATTATCAATGGAGCTGAAAGGGTTGTGGTATCCCAACTGCACCGTTCACCTGGTGTATTCTTCGGACAGAGTGTCCATGCCAACGGAACCAAACTCTACTCCGCCAGGATTATTCCTTTCAAGGGATCATGGATCGAATTTGCGACTGACATTAACAATGTGATGTATGCATACATCGATCGCAAGAAAAAATTACCGGTAACTACTTTGCTCCGTGCCATTGGTTATGAGAGTGATAAGGATGTCCTTGAGATTTTCGGTCTGGCCGACGAGGTAAAGGTTTCCAAGACCGGTTTGAAAAAATTGGTGGGCCGCAAATTGGCAGCCCGTGTGTTAAAGAGCTGGATTGAGGACTTTGTGGATGAAGATACCGGAGAGGTAGTATCCATTGAGCGTAACGAAGTGATCATTGACAGGGAGACTATCCTTGAAACTGAGCACATCGATGAGATCATCGATTCGGGGGCCAAGACCATCCTGTTGCATAAGGATACAGCGAATATTACCGATTTTGCCATTATATATAATACGCTTCAGAAGGATCCGTGTAATTCGGAGAAGGAGGCCGTAATGCATATATACAGGCAGTTGCGGAATGCAGAACCACCCGATGAACCCACTGCAAGGGATGTGATCGATAAACTGTTTTTCTCTGATAAGCGGTATGACCTGGGAGAAGTTGGACGTTACAGGCTCAATAAGAAGTTGGGTCTCGATACCGATGTGGAACACAGGGTGTTAACCCGTGAAGATATTATCCAGATTATCAAATACCTCATCGAGCTGATCAATTCCAAGACAGACGTTGATGATATCGACCACCTGAGTAACAGGAGGGTACGAACAGTCGGTGAGCAGCTGATGAACCAGTTCAGTGTGGGGCTGGCCCGTATGGCAAGAACCATTCGTGAAAGAATGAATGTGCGCGATAACGAGGTGTTTACACCCACCGATCTGATCAATTCGAAGACCCTCTCTTCGGTGATCAATTCATTTTTTGGAACCAACCAGTTGTCGCAGTTCATGGACCAGACCAATCCACTGGCAGAGATGACCCACAAGCGCCGGATGTCGGCTCTTGGACCAGGTGGTCTCTCCAGGGAGAGGGCAGGATTTGAGGTTCGTGATGTACATTATACACATTATGGAAGGCTCTGTCCCATTGAGACTCCTGAAGGACCCAATATCGGACTGATCTCATCACTGTGTGTATTTGCACGTATTAGTGATCTTGGATTCATCGAGACTCCTTATAGAAAAACTGTAGGCGGAAAGGTGGAACTCTCCAACAAGGGAGTGGTCTACCTGAGTGCTGAAGAAGAAGAGGACAAGCTCATAGCACAGGCCAATGCACCGTTGAATGAGGATGGAACCTTTGTGAATCCAAAGGTAAAGGCTCGTTATGAGGCCGACTATCCGTTGGCTGAGAAGGATGATGTGGTATTGATGGACGTTGCTCCAAACCAGATCGCCTCCATCGCAGCTTCACTGATCCCGTTCCTGGAGCATGATGATGCCAACAGGGCGCTGATGGGATCAAACATGATGCGTCAGGCTGTTCCATTGATCTATCCCGAATCACCTGTAGTGGGAACCGGGATTGAACAAAATGTGGTACGCGACTCCAGACTACAGATCAGGGCAGAGGAGAATGGTGTGGTTGAGTTTGTGGATGCCAACGAAATTGTGGTCAGGTACGAGCACAGTGAAGAGGAACGTTTTGTAAGGTTTGACGATGATATGAAGCGATACAAGCTTCCCAAATTCAGAAAGACCAACCAAAATACCTGTGTGAATCTGAATCCCATGGTTCGCAGAGGACAGAAGCTTAAGAAGGGTGATATACTTACCCAGGGATATGCCACCCAAAAGGGGGAACTGGCCCTTGGAAGGAACCTCATGGTAGCATTCATGCCATGGAAGGGGTACAACTTTGAGGATGCCATTGTGGTCTCTGAAAGACTTGTGAGAGAAGATGTATTCACCTCCATTCACGTAGATGAATACTTGCTGGAAGTGAGGGATACCAAGCGGGGACTTGAGGAGCTTACTTCTGATATTCCCAATGTGAGTGAAGAGGCAACCAAGAACCTGGATGAGAACGGACTCATCAGAATTGGAGCCGAGGTAACACCTGGTGACATTCTGATAGGTAAGATCACACCTAAAGGGGAATCTGATCCATCACCGGAGGAGAAACTGCTGAGAGCAATTTTCGGTGACAAAGCGGGTGACGTAAAGGATGCATCACTCAAGGCCGGGCCATCTCTTTATGGTGTGGTGATCGACAAGAAATTGTTCTCACGCACCATGAAAGAACGCAAGTCACGACCGGCTACTAAGCAGATTCTTGAGAAGATTGATGATACCTATCATAAGGACATTGCAGATATCAGGGCTCATCTGATTGAAAAGCTGTTCGAACTGGTGAACGGAAAGACCTCCCAGGGTGTGAAGGATTTTCTTAATATTGATGTGATTCCCAAAGGAACCAAGTTTACACAGAAACAACTCCTGGAACTGGATTTTGCCAATGTAAATCCTTTGAAATGGACCACCGATAAGCATAAGAATGACCTGATCAGGGACCTGCTCCATAACTATATTATCAAGTTTAAAGAGACAGACAGTCTTTATAAGCGGAAGAAGCACAGTATTACAAGTGGGGATGAATTGCCCACAGGTATTATCCAGCTTGCTAAAGTTTATGTAGCCAAGAAGCGCAAGCTTACTGTGGGAGATAAGATGGCAGGACGCCACGGAAACAAAGGTATTGTTGCCAAGATTGTTCGTTCGGAAGATATGCCTTTCCTTGAGGACGGAACTCCGGTGGACATCGTATTGAACCCACTGGGTGTACCTTCCAGGATGAATTTGGGACAGATCTATGAAACTGTGCTTGGATGGGCAGGGATTAAACTTGACAAGAAGTTTGCCACACCCATATTTGACGGGGCTAAGATCGATCAGATCAATGAACTTACGGATGAAGCAGGAGTTCCCAGGTATGGTAAAACCTTCCTTTATGATGGAGGAACCGGTGAAAAATTTGATCAACCAGCTACAGTAGGTGTGATATACATGCTAAAGCTGGGCCATATGGTTGAAGATAAAATGCACGCCCGGAGCATTGGGCCCTATTCGCTGATAACACAGCAACCCCTGGGTGGTAAAGCCCAGTTTGGCGGACAGCGTTTTGGTGAGATGGAGGTCTGGGCCCTGGAGGCATTTGGAGCTGCCAATATTCTGCAGGAGATCCTTACCGTGAAATCGGACGATGTGATCGGAAGGGCCAAAGCGTATGAAGCCATTGTAAAAGGTGAGCCCATGCCAACTCCCGGAATTCCGGAATCACTGAACGTGCTGCTGCATGAGTTACGCGGACTTGGATTAAGTGTGAACCTGGTTTAACCTGCTTATACAGGCTTCTGCCTGGTTAATCAAAGTATTAGAAACAAAAAATTCATTCATATATGTCATTCAGGAAAGAGACCAAAGTAAAAAGCAGTAATTTTACCAAGATTTCCATCGGATTGGCTTCACCAGAAGAGATACTGGAACGATCCAGCGGAGAGGTCCTGAAACCAGAAACCATTAACTACCGTACCTACAAACCGGAAAGAGATGGCCTTTTCTGTGAAAGGATCTTCGGTCCGGTAAAGGATTACGAGTGTCATTGTGGTAAATACAAGCGGATTCGATACAAAGGAATTGTTTGTGACCGTTGTGGTGTTGAAGTTACAGAGAAGAAGGTACGTCGCGAAAGAATGGGACACATCTCACTGGTGGTGCCGGTGGCACACATCTGGTACTTCCGCTCACTGCCCAACAAGATAGGATATTTGCTGGGGCTTCCCACCAAAAAGCTGGATTCGATTATTTACTACGAAAGGTATGTGGTGATCAACCCTGGCATTAAACAGGACGACGGTGTAAATTACCTTGATTTTCTTACAGAAGATGAGTACCTGGATATCCTGGCCAGTCTACCCAAGGAGAATCAGCTCCTTGAAGATGACCATCCGGATAAGTTCATTGCAGGGATGGGAGCAGACGGTTTACACCAACTTCTTTCACGACTCAGCCTGGATGATCTCTCCTATTCGCTTAGGCACAAAGCAAGTACGGAGACTTCCCAGCAGCGTAAAAACGAAGCTTTGAAGCGGTTGCAGGTAGTTGAAGCTTTCCGCGCATCCACCGGCGTGAATCGTCCCGAGTGGATGGTCGTAAAGGTGGTCCCTGTGATTCCCCCCGAGTTAAGGCCCCTGGTTCCGTTGGATGGTGGACGTTTTGCCACCTCTGACCTGAATGACCTTTACAGGAGGGTGATTATCAGGAATAATCGCTTAAAGCGTTTGATTGAGATCAAGGCACCCGAGGTAATTCTTCGCAATGAAAAGAGAATGCTTCAGGAGGCTGTAGATTCACTATTTGATAATTCAAGGAAAGCCAATGCGGTGAAGACCGATGCCAATCGTCCCCTTAAGTCGCTGTCTGACAGCCTAAAAGGAAAACAGGGACGTTTCCGTCAGAACCTTCTGGGTAAACGTGTCGACTATTCGGCCCGTTCGGTAATCGTTGTTGGACCAGAATTGCAACTGCATGAGTGCGGACTGCCAAAGGATATGGCTGCCGAGCTCTACAAACCATTTATCATTAGAAAGCTGATCGAACGCGGTATTGTGAAGACCGTAAAATCGGCCAAGAAGATCGTGGACCGAAAAGATCCGGTAGTCTGGGATATTCTGGAAAATGTTCTGAAAGGTCACCCCGTGTTACTGAACCGTGCACCAACACTGCACAGGCTTGGGATCCAGGCTTTCCAGCCGAAACTGATCGAAGGAAAAGCCATCCAGCTTCACCCGCTTGTATGTACTGCATTTAATGCTGACTTTGACGGTGACCAGATGGCGGTGCACCTTCCACTTGGTAATGCAGCTGTTTTGGAAGCACAAATCCTGATGCTTGCTTCACATAATATCCTGAACCCTGCCAACGGGGCACCCATCGCGGTACCTTCACAGGACATGGTACTGGGACTTTACTATATCACCAAGGCCAAACGTAGTGTGAAGAAGGAGCGGGTGAAGGGTGAAGATATGACATTCTACTCTGCTGAGGAGGTGACCATCGCGTACAATGAAAAGCGTGTGGATCTGCATGCCATTATCAAAGTGAGGATCCCCAAGTTAGGCAGTGAAAACGGTGAGACTGAACTGATCGAGACTACTGTTGGACGTGTTCTTTTCAATGAATATGTTCCGGAAGAGATCGGGTTTATCAATGAATTGTTAACCAAGAAATCATTGCGTGATATTATTGGCCGGGTATTGAAGATCACCGGGACAGCCAAGACATCCAAATTTCTTGATGACATAAAGAACCTTGGATACCGAATGGCTTTCAGGGGAGGACTCTCTTTTAACCTGGATGATGTAATCATACCAACGGAGAAAGAGACTTTTGTTGTGGATGGTTATTCGCAGGTGGATGACGTGGTAGGTAGCTACAACATGGGTGTGATCACCAATAATGAACGCTATAACCAGATCATTGATATCTGGACACATACCAATGCCCGTCTGACAAAGACATTGATGGATCAATTGAGCTCTGACAATCAGGGTTTCAATCCCGTATATATGATGCTTGATTCTGGTGCGAGGGGTTCCAAGGAGCAGATCCGCCAGCTCTCAGGGATGCGTGGTCTAATGGCCAAGCCCCAGAAATCAGGATCTTCGGGCTCAGAGATTATTGAGAATCCAATTTTGTCTAACTTTAAAGAGGGACTTTCGGTCCTTGAATACTTTATCTCCACCCACGGTGCCCGTAAGGGTTTGGCCGATACAGCTCTGAAAACGGCTGATGCAGGTTACCTGACCCGTCGTCTGGTGGATGTATCACAGGATGTGATCATCCAGGAGCCTGATTGTGGAACTCTTCGTGGACTGGTGGCTTCGGCCATTAAGAAGAACGAAGAGGTGGTGGAAACCCTTTATGAACGGGTCCTTGGACGAACAACAGTTCATAACGTTTATCATCCGCTTACCGGTGACCTGATTATCTCTTCAGGAGAGGAGATTACAGAGGAGATTGCAAGGATGATTGAAGAATCTCCCATCGAACAGGTGGAGATTCGGTCGGTACTCACCTGTGAGTCGAAAAAGGGTGTGTGTGCCAAGTGTTACGGACGTAACCTGGCGACTGGCAAGATGGTTCAGATGGGAGAGGCTACTGGTGTAATTGCAGCCCAATCCATCGGAGAGCCAGGTACGCAGCTGACTCTGAGAACATTCCACGTTGGTGGTACTGCTTCCAATATTACATCTGAATCCAATGTAATTTCGAAATATGATGGCGTGGCGGAAATTGAAGAGTTACGTACAGTTGCCTCCACAGATCCTGAAACCGGCAAAAAACTGAACATTGTCATTGGACGTCTGGCCGAATTGAGGGTTGTTGATGTAAATACAGGCATTGCACTGACCACACATACCATTCCGTACGGATCCAAACTCTATATCAAAGATGGAGCAAAGGTAAAAAAAGGAAATCTGATTTGTGAGTGGGATCCTTATAATGCTTTGATTATTAGCGAAATGGCTGGTAAAGTAGGATTCGACAATGTGATTGAAGGCATTACTTTCCGAGAGGAGTCTGACGAACAAACCGGGTTCAAAGAGAAGGTGATTGTGGAGAGCAGGGACCGTACCAAGAACCCATTGATCAGGATCCTTGATAATAAAGGGGAGATGGTCAGAAATTATAACCTTCCGGTTGGAGCGCATATTGCGGTCGGTGAGGGTGATAAGGTGAGTGCTGGAGAGATTCTGGTGAAGATCCCAAGAGCTGTTGGAAAATCGGGCGATATTACCGGTGGACTGCCACGTGTAACAGAATTGTTTGAGGCCAGGAATCCTTCCAATCCTGCAGTGGTTTCTGAGATTGATGGTGAGGTTGAATTTGGAAAGATCAAGCGTGGAAACCGTGAGATCATTATCACCTCCAAAGCTGGTGAGGTGAAGAAATACCTTGTTCCGCTTTCCAAGCAGATACTGGTTCAGGAGAATGATTACGTAAGGGCCGGAATACCCCTGTCCGACGGGGCCATTACTCCTGCCGACATCCTTGCAATTAAAGGACCCACCAAGGTTCAGGAATACATCGTGAATGAAGTTCAGGAAGTATACAGAATGCAGGGTGTGAAGATCAATGACAAACACTTTGAGATCATCGTTCGCCAAATGATGCGTAAGGTGGAGATCGTGGATCCGGGCGACACTAAGTTTCTTGAGAAACAGGTAGTTGACAAGTGGGAATTCATGAATGAGAACGACTGGATCTATGGAAAGAAGGTTGTTATTGAACCGGGAGATGCACAGGATTATAAAGCTGGACAGATCATTACTGCCCGGAAGCTGAGGGATGATAATTCGGTACTCAGGCGTAAAGATATGAAACTGATCGAGGCCAGGGATGCGATACCCGCTACCTCTTCACAGGTACTCCAGGGTATCACCAAAGCTGCCTTGCAGACCAAAAGTTTCATCTCTGCTGCCTCCTTCCAGGAGACCACCAAAGTGCTGAACGAAGCTGCCATTTTCGGACGTGTAGATCAACTGGACGGACTGAAGGAGAATGTGATCGTGGGTCACCAGATCCCAGCCGGTACAGGCAACAGGATCTACAATAACCTGGTAGTTGGATCTCGTGAGGAGTATGAAAGACTCACTTCGGGACAGACGGAAATCGAATCTTCCACAGAGGAAGAGGTTACTGAACCCGCACAGGATTAAACCCATAACCATGGAAGAGAAAGCCAAGAAAAACCAGATCAACATTGAGTTGAAGGAGGAGATTGCCCAGGGGACCTATTCCAACCTGGCGATTATTACCCATTCATCATCAGAGTTTGTACTCGATTTTGTGAGGGTGATGCCGGGGATCCCAAAGGCTGAGGTAAAATCCAGGGTCATTCTTACTCCCGAACATGCCAAGCGACTGTTGCAGGCACTCAACGATAACATCGAAAAGTTTGAGAAAATGCACGGTCCCATTAAGCATATCGAACCCACTAGCGGACCGGTCATGCCGATGAATTTCGGGGGACCCACAGGACAAGCTTAGTAGTTGAAAGTGGAAAGTGGAAAGTGGAAAGTTGAAAGTGGAAAGTGGAAAGTGGAAAGTTGAAAGTGGAAAGTTGAAAAGTCTGTAAAGTTGAGAGTTTAATATTCTTAGTTCATATACTAAAAAAGCCACCTGTGCAGAGATGCCAAGTGGCTTTTTTCTGTCAGAACTTCCTGCCGAATTTCACTGCGGTTATTATTTCCTGAACCTTCTCATACAACAAGCTATGATCCTCCCGGTCGAATTTGCAGTGATCGCTTAAAATGAGCAGTGGGTTTTCCGTGTATTTGGTTTTGAATTTTTGATCCTCAGGATGAAGCGCTCCATTTTCATCAGTTGCACTAAATGAACAACCTTTAACCCAGGCTTGTAATATCAGGGAATACTCCTTTCCTGCTTTAATACCTGTCAGAATCGGAATCATAAGTCTGTCATCGGCATTTAGTTTCCGTGAAAGATCACACCCTACACGAAAAATAGTATCACCCAGGGTACGGTTTGAAAATCTGTCCAGGAGGTCCTCGGTGTGCTCTTCTAACTGATTCAATGTGAATACCTCAGGGTATTTGTCTGCTAAGATCTCAGCTGACTGCATCATGGTATCTCTGGTGATCTCCTTGATCTCCTTAATCTCAAGAGCTTCCCATGTATATTTAAGTTCAGGGTGAGAGAAATTTATCTGGTAGGCCAGGGTAGCATGCCCCATATTATGAATAAATATCTTTCGATCCACCCATGCTTTCATGTTCATTTTTGCATCCAGTCCCGGGACATCCGGGACGCCATTTTTGAATCCCTGTTTATCGACAATCAAATGGTTGTATGGTTCAGCAATAACTGAAAGCGGATCCTCCTGCAGTTGTGCTTTCGTCATGATAGGTACCATCTTGCCAATGCTTGTCTCAATCAAACCGAGATACTCCTCAACAGGTACCTCTGGCACTAAGGATTTTATTCTTTCCCGAAACAAAGCCGCAGCATTCCTGATATTTTCCGCCAGGATGATATCCATCGGTTGTTCTTTACGGACCCGGTATCTTTCCCTGACTCCATCAGCCATCAATTCCGGCAGACTAAGGAGTCCCCGTTTCCCAACCGAAGTGGCAATCATATCCGATTCAATGATATGTTTCTTAATACTCTCTGTGTCAGATAAGTGCACGGCAGTCACGTTTTCAACTGTAATTACCTGCTCTCTCTCGGGATGATTGCTGTCACGAATGGTGACATTGTATGAAGAGGCCTCATTTAATAAATCTACCAGCTTCTGGTCAATATCTGCAAATACCACCTGGTAACCCGATTGGTAAAATATGGGACTGATAAACGACCGTCCAATCTTTCCGGCGCCAAAAAGTAACAGTTTTTTCATTTATTATCTGAATTTATTTCGCTTCGCATATGGGTATTGATGTATCTCATTGAATGGAACCGGAATGCCCGAAAGGTTCATTTCGAGCTTAACGACATGGAAAATGGTTTATCCTCTGCATGGGTCCCTCTCTCTCTGTTTGGAACATCTGACATCTCCAGAATGAGTTTCCCACCATTGGTAATGGTCTGGTGGCCAATCCAGTTTTGATCAAATGCTTTTCCATTCAGGGTTCCTTTCTTTATATAATAGTTTTGAGGATTGTTTTCCGGCGCATGAATCTCAAACCTGTTTCCATTCTCAAGCTGCAGGGAGATTCTCTTAAACAGAGGAGCCCCCATCACATATTGCCCGGAACCGGGACAAACAGGATAGAATCCCATGGCACTGAAAACATACCAGGCCGAGGTCTGTCCATTATCCTCATCACCGCAATAGCCATCGGGAGTATTCAGGTATAACCGATCCATTACTTCCCTGACACGCTGTTGTGTTTTCCATGGTTGTCCGGCATAATTGTATAAATAGGTCAGGTGCTGGATGGGCTGGTTTCCGTGTGCATAATTACCCATGTTGACAATTTGCATCTCCCGGATTTCGTGAATGGGAAATCCATAGTAGGAACAGTCAAAATCAGGCGGCATGGAAAACACCGTATCCAGCATATTGACAAACGGTTTCTCTCCTCCCATTAATTGGATCAGGCCTTCCACATCCTGAAACACAGACCAGGTGTAATGCAGGCTGTTCCCTTCTGTAAAGGCATCCCCCCATTTCAAAGGATTGAAGGGGGACTGAAATGACCCATCTGCATTCTTCCCCCGCATCAGTTTGTGCTCAGGGTCAAACAGGTTGGTATAGTTTTGTGACCTTCGTTGGAACAGCTGTACCTCTTCTTCCGGCCGATCCAACGCTTTCGCTAACTCAGCCATGCAAAAATCGGCATATGCATATTCAAGGGTGCGGGCAGCATTCTCATGAATGCCAACATCATAGGGTACATATCCCAGATCGTTGTAAAAGGAGGCTCCCAGTCTCCCCACAGAGGGAACATAGGGATTGGATCCATTCACGTTTTTTAAGAGGGCTTCATACAGTAAATCAATGTCATACCCTCGAATCCCTTTTAAGTAGGAGTCTGCTATGATTGAGGCCGAGTTGGATCCCACCATGCAATTTCGGTGACCCGGGGTGGCCCATTCAGGGAGCCAGCCACTCTCCTTATAGGTGTTTACAAGGCCTTTCATAATGTGGGAGTTCAGCGAGGGGTACATCAATGTGAAAAACGGAAATACGGCACGAAATGTATCCCAGAATCCATTGTCGGTAAACATATACCCAGGTAAAACTTCTCCGTTATAAGGGCTATAATGCACCATCTGGTCATCTGCATCAAACTCATAGAATTTCCTGGGAAAAAGGAGTGCCCGGTAGAGACTTGAATAGAAAGTCTGTTGTTGGGCATCTGTTCCTCCCTCTACAGCTATTCTTGAAAGCTGGGAGTTCCAGCTCTCCTTTCCCTCCTTTTTGATGGTTTCGAACTCCTTGTTGCCAATTTCCCGCTTCAGGTTCACTTCTGCCTGTTCCGGACTGATGAAGGAGGAGGCCACTTTCACATGCACTACTTCACCCCGCCTGGTATTAAAACCGACTACCGCTCCCACATGAACTCCTTCATCCAGCTGGCTGTTTTCCTTTACATGGTCACCATTCCAGGTGGCAGTGACTTCAAAATCCTTATCAAACTGAGCCACAAAATAGTTGTGGAAATTCTCCGGAACGCTCCCTGAATTAAATCTTGAATAGCCAACGATCTTTCGCTGTTCAGGAATAATCTTCACCATGGACCCCATATTGAAGCCATCAAGAATCACATAGGCACTATCTGTTTCGGGGAAAGTAAACCTGAAAACTGCCGCCCTTTCAGTGGGGGATATTTCCGTCACCACATCATAATCGGCCAGGTAAACACTGTAGTAATGAGGTTTCGCTGTCTCGGCCTTATGCGAAAACCATGAGGCCCTCTCTTCCTCTTTTATTTTCAATGCTCCTGTAACAGGCATGAAGGAGAAACAGCCGTAATCTTTGAGCCAGGGACTGGCCTGATGTGTTTGCTTAAAACCATTGATCTTATGGGCATCGTAGGCATAGATCCATCCATCACCCATTGGGCTGGTCTGAGGTGTCCAGAAATTCATCCCCCAGGGCAGAGCAATGGCGGGATAGGTGTTTCCGTTGGATAGACTGAATTCCGAATCGGAGCCTATTAAGGTGTTCACCATGGAAGCATAATCAACTGCACCATCATTCAATTGCGGTTGGCAAGAGCAGAGAAAGAGTGACAATAAGAGGGTGAGAGGTTTCATAATATGATGATGTTGCTTCACTATTTCGTCTGCTTTGACAATCCAATCAAAAGGAGGTATATGGCACTCGCCACAAGTACAATAATTCCACCAGCGATCCACATGTCCATAGCAAAACCCACCATAAATGGTATAATTGCTCCGCCACTGATCGCCATCATCATCAGACCGGATATTTCATTGGAGCGCTCAGGCATTTTACCCACTGCAATTGAAAAAAGAAGCGGGAAAATATTGGAGATACCCAGGCTGATGACAACAATAATGATCCATGCAGCTACCGGGCTGGGGGTAAAAATAAGTGCAATCAAAGCTAAAATCGCCAGCAGGGAGGAGCCGGATAAAAATTTCCTGGCAGGTATCCTGGTTAATAAGATGGCTCCCAGGAAAGTGCCTATCATCTTGGCAAAGAAATACATGGACTTCCCATATTTTGCTGTCTCGGCACTAATCCCGATCTTCAGTTCTAGAAAATTTCCAATGTTGGAGTTCATGGCTACATCAATACCAACCACCACAAAGATCCCCATCACCATCATCAATATGAACTTATTGTTAAGCAGCCTAAAACAGGAGGATAGTGTGGCGCGATCACCCTCTGATTTGGTTTCATTGACTTTTGCAGTGGCCAGCCACGCCCATGAGAGAATGGCGATCAGTCCGAAAAGATAGAGCCCGTATCGCCACATGCCTTCGGTGGATGTATCGCCGAATAGTACAGCGATTTTTGGACCAAGGATTGCTGCAACAAAGGGGCCGCTCATAGATCCTATTGATTTAATGAACTGTGAAAAGCTTAAATAGCTGGAGGCTCTGTTTGACGGGACGATATCAACCAGCAGGGGATTGGCCGAAACCTGGACAATGGTATTGCCAATTCCCAGCATGGCAAATGCCACCAGGATCACTGGCAGTGTATTTCCAAACACAGGGACAAAAAGGCCAGCTGCCGTAACTAACAATCCAGTATTCAGGGCTCTCTTCTTTCCCACTTTATCCTGCCAGATCCCAACCGGTACAGCCAGTAAGAAATACCATATAAAAGCAACGAAAGGAATGAGCTGAAGAATATACCGGGGTGTCTCTGCACTCTGTTTCAGTTCATCCACTCCTGTCCCGACCAGATCAGCAAAACTCATGACAAAAAATGCCATGAGGACGGGGATTAAGTGTTGGATCTTAGTTTTATTTTCCATAATAGTTTTATTGAAACCCTGTTACGTGTTTATGATCTTCCAGTCTGTTGCTTGTACATTTGATAATAGGGCTCTATCATCTCTCTTTTCTCACCTGAGTTTTTCTCTTCATACATTCCACCCATATAGAAGCAGGAGGTGCCCCCTGAAACGACTCCCCATGAACCTGCCTCAATCAGATCGGGAGCACTGGGTGTCTCCTGTAGCTGTGAAACAAGTGATGCAATGACTCCGCCCGCAAAATTGTCACCACAACCGGTGGTGTCACCATGACGGGTGTTTTTTAATTCCTCTGAAACTGCATGTGAGATCGGCAGCTCCATCATCTCCAGTTCTTTAAATAGCGTTCCATTGGAAAAGAGCCTGATATTTTGAGTTCCGCTGGTTACAATCACTGCACCGGTTCCCTTTTTACGGAAGAACTGCATGGCCTGGTCCAATTCTGATGTCCCGCTTAAGCGCAGGGCTTCTTCAAGGTCCATCATTAAAAGGTCAATGTATTTGTAACTCTCGTCACTCTCTCCCAAAGGCCATTTTAGGTGAGGATGCTCTTTTTCATTCCTGAAATCGTAAACGGTGTTTACAACAGTGGTACAGTCATGTGATTTTGCTCTCTTCAATATTTCTGTCAGATGATCATGAATGAGTGGTACCAATGCTGTTCCTCCCAGAACAACCATATCGGAATTGTAAAAATCTTCATTCAACTCATCAGGAGCGTAATCCCATGCTGCGCTGATTGAATTAACAAAGATCCGTTCCCCGTTGCCGTGGTCATATTCAGGATCTGAGAGAACCACTGTGGATGGGGTTTCCGCATCGTACACTTTATAATTGGCTGACTGAAGCGCTGTTTTTTCCAGCAGCGAATTAATAAAGTCTCCATCCTGATCATCACCCCTGCAACCATAAAGATGAAAATCACAGTTCTCCTGATCAGATAACTGGGAAGCGTGGATCATGGCTACGATTCCGGGCCCTCCTATATTCATTTTATCCGGTTCCCTCTCCGACAGTAGTTCCTTATGAATGGTGTGGAACTTCTTGTTACTGAACTTTTCAAACTCCTCCCTGAACACCAGCTGGCCTGGAGTCAATCCACCATCGCCCCTGTCCTTTGAAAGATATTGCTCGAAGATTGCGGTGCGGAATGACACATTATACAGACGATCAACCAGGCAACAACCCACACCGGAAACCACATATTTTTTTCTCATCCTCAGAGATATTCTTTATAATCAGATGCCAGCAGATGAAGGGGTTCCTCGTTTTCAATGATCTCCGGAAATCTTCCCGCCGGTTCCTTAAAACGGTTGTCGGTACTGTCATCATTCACTGCACTCACTTCACCTACGAGCACTTTTCCTTTACCCTTCTCTCCGTAAAAACGGTGATAGAGTCCCTGGTAGAGGCAGATGCTTTCCCCGGGAGTAAGCGTGATAGCTTCTCCGGCTGACAGGGTGCGGCTTATCCCGTTCACCTTCACCTCAAAGTTATCCGGTGAAAAGTTCTCCTCACCATCCGAATTGTTTAATTCAATGACCAGGTTGCCACCGCCGCGGTTGATGATGTCTTCCATCTTGCTCCAGTGAAAATGCATGGGAGTTTCCTGCAACTCCTCAACAATCATTATTTTCTCTGCATAGATTTTCTTGTCCCGCTCAGGATTCCCGTTTCTGAGGGTAAAGAGGATCAGTCCTGTGGTATGAAAATCACCACTTCCAAAATCGGTCAGGTCCCATCCATGCATGTTTTCAACAATCTCCTTGCAGCTCTCATATTTCCCTTTCCACTCTTCAGGGGACCAGTAGGCCCAGGGTGGAAGCTTAAAACTCATTTCATTGAAAAATTCAATTGAACTGGAAATTAGCTGATTTATCTCGCTTCTTTTCACGGTTATCTTCGTTAATAACTGTTTATTCAAAAATTATTGCAAACTAGTTATTTTTTTTCTGACTCCATGGCATTTGCCCTGAAGTTGTCCCTCCTGTTGGTAGTGACAGACCATTTAATATGCCAAATCCCGTTCGCGGCTTGCCGCGAACGGGATTCAATAATATTTGGGGAAGTTAAACGGGTGAGAAACCCAACCGGGTCTCCCGGGAATACTTCTCTATTAAAACCTTCGGCTGATCTCCATCTTGAGATCTTTGAACCTGCTTTGATCACAATGATTGGAGTAGATCCCAATGAATTCCATCATCTTTTCTCTTACAAAGAGATAGCTTAGGAAGGAGTCAAACAGGTTGTAATTACAGCTCCTTTTGATCTGATCCATTGCTTCAGAAAACTGGTTATAATCCAATAATCTGGGAACGGAGAAAAAGTATCTGTTCTCATTATGGTGATCACGGAAAATTCCATCATCCAATTTCTCGTATTCAGTATATTTCTTATACACTACATGACTGTTATCATCAGCTGCCTTTTTATCCTTCACAATATCAATCCCCAGGGATTCCAATTCTTCAATTAGCAGCGGTAATTCCTCTATATCTTTCAAATTGATCCGGATACTCTGGTATACTTGATTATGGTATTTAATCTGACCCGGAAATGCTTTGATGGTCAGATTTTGCTTTTGCCTCAACAGGTATGCAGATCTGAGGACGTGGTCCTGAAAACAGATCAGTTGCTCCTTTACAAGCAGATAAAGATGCCTGTCTGTAAAATGATTCTTGTTGGGAGGGAAATTGTTCCTGGCATAATAGTCAGGAAAAGAGGATGATTCAAGGAGCAAATGACCAATAGAATCACTTAAAGGTGAACGAGATACGTTCACATCAAAAGCAAAGCATGTAAAACCTTCAAATTCAACTTTTTTCATGGTATAATTGTTTGGGTACAAGGCGTAATTATTTAAGTACTAGGTATTATTGTTTGGGTGCAAGGCTGATTTTAATATCCGGCATCTGAAAAATACTTCATAAACTGGGTTCTCTCAAAGAGTACTGGTTGCTTGATGTTATGCTGACTGGCATGACCGCGGAACTCTGCAATAGATTGATATTCATGCCGTTTCATCCACTCCTTCAGAGTGTTAATCATCTCTTCGATGACCTGGGGACCATCCTTGTATATTGCAGAAACAGTCTGGACCACCTGTGCGCCAACCAACAGGTTCTTAATGACGGTCTCTCCGTCATAGACCCCCCTGGAAGCAGCCATATCCATCCGGATTTTTTCATAGAGGATTCCGATCCAGCGAATGGTCATCACATTCAGCTCTTTGCAGCTGTATATGTCTCCGGGAATGATCTTTTCACGTTCGATGTCCACATCGGGACTGTAAAACCTGTTGAACAGTACAACAGCAGATGCTTTAGTCTGTGACAGTTTATGGACGAAGTTGGCCAGTCCTGAGAAGTAGTAACTAATCTTCAATGCGAAGGGGATGGTGATGGCTTCGCTGATCTGCTCAATGATATCAAAGTAGACCTGCTCCTTCTGCTCACCGGTCTGATCAATCTCGGCCGGCAGGAGAAAGAGGTTGATCTCAAGTGCATCGGCTCCCGCCTCCTCGATCATTTTGGCATAATCGGTCCACCCTTCGGCAGATACACAGTTGACACTGGCAATTACCGGAATGCTGAGAGCGGCTTTGTTCGCCTTGATCAGGTTTACATACTGGGTCAGGTTGTGTTTTTTGGAGTAGTACATGGCATAATACTCCTGGTCGGAGAAAGAGCCATACATGTTGTTGAGCCGCTGCTCATCCACATCGTGCAGGATCTGCTCTTCAAAGAGGGATTTAAGCACGATGGCACCTGCTCCGGCTTTTTCATAAGCGATTGAGTTCTCAATGTGCTCTGTCAGTCCCGAGCTTCCCACAATGATGGGGCTCTTGAGCGCTAATCCCATGTAGTTGGTAGAGATGTCCATTATTCAAGTTATAAAGTCTGTTAAGTCTGTAAAGTCAAAAGTCGCTATTCTTCAGGATCAGTAAAGAGGAATGCATCGATTCCCCTGGCTGCCTTGTGTCCGTTGGCTATGCCGTGGATCACATCGGGGCCCTGGATGATATCACCTCCCAGGAACAACCAGGGCACGCCGCTCTGGAAATTCTCATTCACCTTAATCCTTCCCCGCTTGTCAATCTCCAGGTCATGTTTGAAATCCTCTGAAAGATAGGAGAGGTCCATTCCCTGTCCGATGGATTCCACCACCATGCTTCCTTCAAAGAATTGCAGGTTATCCATGTTGCACTGGGGATTGAATTTGCCTTCGTCATCAAAGAGGGAGTAGCACTGGGCAACGTGCAACCCTTTGATTACATCATTTTCAATCTCGATTCGCTGGGGCGCCCAACCGGGATTGACAACGGCACCCTCTTCCCTTGCCTCGACCACCTCTTCGCGGTCGGCAGGCATCTTATCTTCTGTTTCAAGGCTGGTGGCAATGATCCCTGCCTTGCCATATTTCTGCTTTTGCAGGCGGGCCAGTGAACGGGTGATGTCCATGGCCACATTGCCTCCCCCGATCACGATGATCTTTTCAGTGAGCGGAACCTCTTTGCCCAGCGTAATATCGCGGAGCAGATCAATGGACTGGAATACATTCTTGTGGTCACTCCCCTCAATCCGGGTACTGCGTCCCATATGGAGACCCGTTCCGGAAAATACAGCATCATATGTGGACCCAAGCTCTTCCAGGGTCACATCCACACCCACAGTGGTATTGTATTTGATCTTCACCCCCAGGGATTCAATGTAGCTGATATCCTTATCGATCTGGTCGTAGGGAAGCCTGTATTCGGGGATCCCGAACCGCATCATCCCTCCGGCTTTGGAGAGTTTCTCAAATATGGTACACTCATAACCCATCAGAGAAAGGTAGTGTGCAGCTGATAGTCCGCTGGGTCCGGAACCAATAATAGCAATTTTTTTCCCATTCTTCTCAATAAATCCGGAATTAAGTATCTTCTTATACTTGTCCGAAGGATTCTGGTCGGCAATGTACCTTTTCAGCCAGCGGATAGAGAGGGCCTCACCCCTGTGTCCCAGTGTACAGACCGTCTCGCATTTATGGGTGCAGATCCGCCCACAGATCTCGGGCAGCGGGTTGGTATCATACAAAATGCGCAACCCCTCTTCCAGATCGTCGTTGCGAATGGCTTTGATATATTCGGGGATGCCCATGTGGGCCGGACAGGTGGCAGTACAGATGCCGCATTCCACACAACGGTCGGCCTCTTTTTCAGCCTGCTCTTTGGAATATCCTTTCATCATTTCCACGAAAGAGTCGCTTCTTTGATCGGGAGTGAGGTGATCCATTGAGACACGCTCAAGGTTGTAGAACTCATAATTGGGTTCAGGTTTCTTCCAACCCTTCTCTTCATTGTCCCACGGCTTCTCATCCACTCCAGGTGTAAACCTGTACTGTTCAGGGTCCTCTTCCACCCAGGTGTAAGCGTTGGTGAGGCTCAGGGAGCCAGTGGTGCATACATCGACACAGAGTCCGCACCAGCAGCAACGGCCATAATCCACCCGCGGTCTTAATCCGCTGTCGCCGTCTTTGGTCTCCACACCCTCCACCGGAACCATGTCAATGGCTTCGTTTTCGCAGATGGTTTCGCAGGTGCCACAACCTATGCATGTGGCGATATCGTTCTTGTGAAAACCCCTGTACCTGTCAGCCCCCGGCCTTTCGGCTATGGGATCTTTAATGGTTACCGGTTTTTCAAAGGCCTTCCCCCATGCTGTAAAGGGGGAGAATAGATCTTTCAGGCTCATTATCGCTCTGTTTAATGGTGTTATCGTTCAATTTCTGGTGGACAGGTTGCCAGGGAAACCATGATGGATGAAACGTCGGAGATGTTCGCACCCGTCAGCAGTTTTTCCAACAGCACCACGCCGTGGGTATAACTGGGTCCGCGAAGGTTGATCCTTCTCGGGTTCATGGAGCCGTCGGCCACCATGTAAAAGAGGTATTCCCCACGGCTCGACTCGCTTCGTACCAGGGTCTCCCCTTTGGGTATTTTCCAGTGGAGTACATTGGGTGTTTCGGCCCTGATATCTCCCTTTTCAGGCATCTTTGCCATGATCTGTCTGAGCAGGTCGACGGTGGTATCCACGTCTTTTCTCCGCACATGGAACCTGGCAAATACATCGGAATCATGTTCCACGTTGACTCCGAAGTCCAGCTGGTCATAATAGAGGTAGGGGTAATCCTTGCGCACATCCCTTTCATAGCCAGCAGCACGTGCAACCGGACCAGTGGCGCCATAGGGATCGATCCAGTGGGCAGGAACCACTCCGATCCCTTTGGTTCGTTTCTTAAATACGGCGTTTGCATAGAGCACCCTATCCACATCCTTCATGAAAGATTCGATTTTGACCAGGTTCTCTTCCAGTCGCTTTTTAAATCCGTCGGGCAGCAATCCCCTCACACCACCCGGCAGAATGTACATGTGATAGACCCGTCCGCCTGTCAGCTCTTCGAACCTGTCGAGGATCAACTCCCTGTAGTAGAGTCCCCACGATGCCGGAAGTCCAAGCCCGATGGTGCCTCCCTGACCCGGTACGCTTCTTAACAGGACCTGCAGTCTTGCCAGTTCCAGCGCCATCATCCTGAGCCAGTTAGCCATCTCTGGAACCTCGATCCCAGAGAGGAGCTCGGTGCCCCGTGACAGGTTATATTCGTTGGAGTCCGGTTCGGGGACACACATGCGGATGGAGGTAGGAAAGCACTGCATGTAGCTGCGCCGTTCAAATAGTTTCTCAAATCCCCGGTGAAGGTATCCCACGTGGGTTTTGGATTCCATTACCTCATCTCCGCTGATGGTCAGTTCCAGTGACATGTTTCCGGTCACACCGGGATGGTTTGGTCCCTGCCACACTTTAATGAACTTCTGTGAATCGAGTTCCACAGCCGGTTTCCCCTCCTCGTTGAGTTCGGGAAACATACTCCTGTCGTTCTTCCAGTTAAATATCTTGTTACTCATCCGGGTAAAGCTTTTGTTTCATATATTCGGCAGGGTCGTTGGTCTCTCTTCCCGGTCTTGGGAAATAGGTATCTTCGGAATATTGCTTTGTGTCGAAATCCCTGCGCATGGGAGGAATGTTATCCCACCCTTCGAGCAAAAACGGCTCATCCACGCGCGGACTACCGGGAAAATTGATGCCAAACATCTCTCTGATCTCTCTCTGGAAGGTGGCCGCATGTTCCCACAGGTTATGGATTGACTCCATCTCTGCATCTTCCCGCTTAATAAAGACCCTGATCCCCAGGTCCCTTTTTTCATCGGGATTATTGATGATATAAGTAAGCTGGAACTTGCAATCTTCCAACCAGTCCACTGCAGAAAGGATCACCAGGATCTTGTACCCGTGATTTTCCTTCAGACTGGTGAGCATGGGCACCAGCTTAGCCGCTTCCACTGACATAAGAATCACGCCATTGGGACCCTCGCTGATCTCATATACCGGAAACCGTTTCTTTAAATGATCTATTATCTCCTTCATGGTCAGTTTTTTTACCAGTTATAGGTTGGCATGTTCCAGTCCTTGATGACTTTTTTCTGGTTGGCCTTGTACCAATCCAGGTTCTCGGCATAGTGGTTGGCGCCCTCGGCATTGCCACTTTTGATCCGCTCTTTCAGCTTACCAAAGCCTGCCAGAATGGCTTCGGGCCGTGGCATGCATCCGGCGATATAGGTATCCACGGGAATGTAATGGTCCAGCCGGTTTATGGTGTTGTAACTGTCCCAGTACATACCCCCATTAATGGTACAGCTTCCCAGGGCAATCACATATTTTGGGTTCTGCATCTGCTCATAGCTCCGGATGACCCGTTTCAGGGTTTTTACGGATAGGTAGCCTGAGACAATCAGCACACCCGACTGGCGTGGGGTGGGACGCATCATCACTCCAAAGCGGTATGCATCAAAGCGTGGAGAGAATAGCGGAGGCAGTTCGATGCTTCCGCACCCGGTACCAAATGCGAGTACCCAGAGTGATTCGGCCCGGGCCCAGTTGAGGAATTTCTCCAGGACCCCCTTGTAGGGTGCTTCCACCTTGGGCAGGTCCTGGCAAAAGTAATCGTTCAACGGATCCACCTGGATCTGCTCTCCTTCCGGTCCGGTAACCACATGTTTCCTGTTTTCAGGAGCCAGGAACTTGTCAGAACTCTTATCTATTTTATCAGACATCTTTCTAAATTATATATATAACAATGGCTGCTATCCCAATCACCAGTGGGATTTTTAGCAACCAGGGAATGGATTGATCCACCCGAAACCTGGGAAATACCATGCCCACAAATACCGACCAGAAGTAGATCAGGAAGGTCTTCAGGATCAGCATGCCCCAGTTGGTGGCCCCTCCGAAAAACAGATTCATATAGAGGACCGCTTCCACCACATGGAGGATCGCCCTGTTGGTCTGCAGCACACCAAGGAAGGTTCCGTGGTATTCTGTGGGTGGACCGATGGGGTTCTCCTGGGGGGCCATTACCACATTAAAGGGCGAATGTCCCATGGCACCCAGAAACGAAAGCATGGCTGCCGCAGTGGCAAGTGGGTTGGTGACCAGGGTCCAGTTTTGGATCCCTCCCTGCTGGGCTGCCACAATCTCTGTTAGCGAGAGTGAATTGTACTGGATGGCTATGGAGAGAATTGCCAGTGTAAAAGGCAGTTCAATGGCGGTAAACTGCGCCAGTCCGCGTGAGATCCCGATGGCAGAGTAGGGGTGACCACCCTCTCCGGCGCCCAGGGCCATGCCCAACATCCCAAAGAACATAAAGTAGGCGATCAGGATCAGGTCACCGGTAAAAGAGAAATTGCTCCAGTATTCGGAACCGAAGATCATGGGCATAAAGAGGAAGATCCCCACGCCCCCCGATAGCCTGAACACAGGTCCCAGGTAGAACATCACCCCGTGTGTTAACTGGGAACGGATGCTGTAGTTCTTCAGCAGGTTGATGTAAGGCTGGTAGATCTTGATCCCCCGGCGCATACCCACCCTGGCGATGATTTTTCGGATGATACCCGACATGATAAGGCCCCAGTTCAACACAATGAACAGGCCTGCCAGGACAAATACTATTCTTAAAAAGAGACTCATAATGAAAACATTAGCATGTAAATAACTACCATGTATAACAGGATATGTACCACGTAGGTCTGTCCGTTCCCGGAGTAGATCCTGCGAGTGTTGTCAGCCACCTGGTGGGAGATAGCATGAACCCCGTTCCAGAATTCTGTTACAACGGGTATTGTCAGGAATCCAACAGCCCTGAAATAGTGTGAGAACATGTTGTGCGAAAAGTGGGTGGTTTCGGGCTTAAAGGGCCTTTCACCTGCATATACAATATTGAACTGTTTTACCTTTTGTGCTTTCCGGCTCATGATCCAGAGCCAGGATGCCAGGATAACGAACATGACCATGATGACCACCATGATCTTCCACCCACTCCAGGTTCCCAGATTGGTGGTGGCGGTGACATTTTCCCAGGTCAGCGGATCGGAGGGGAAGTAGCTGCTTTGTGCCAGCATGCTTCCGATGGGTTTCAGCACCAGGTCGGGCCGGGCCGAAAATATCAAAATTCCAATGATCAGGATGACCTGTGGAATGATGTACCACATAGGAACCTCTTTAACCTTCCTGAAATTATCCTTGGGTTGTCCCAGGAAGACAGAATGGATCAGTTTAAATGCATAGAGAAAGGCGATGGTTCCTGAAAAGAAGACCAATGCCCCCTGGAAGTACCATCCTTTTGCAAGGACCGCGTTGTAAAAGAGCCATTTTCCCGCAAAACCGGCCAGGGGCGGAATTCCCGCCAGGGTAATGATCCCGATCAGGACTGCAATGAAGCTCCAGGGCATCTGTTTGATCAGTCCGCCCATCTCATACATTTTATGGGTTTTTACCCGCATCACAACCCCGCCAATGGCAAGGAAAAGCAGGGTTTTAAACATGAAGTGGTTGATGGAATATGTGAGTGCGGTGAGCCAGCCCACGTTGGTCATAAAGGCCAGCGCAAAGAGGATGTAACCCAGGTTGCCCACACTGGAGTATGCCAGCAGGCGCTTGGCATCCTCCTGGAACACGGCCATCAGGTTTCCGCCCAGGGCCGTAATGGCGCCCAGCCATCCGAGTATATAGAGAAAGCTATACTGATCCGACTGCTCGGCTCCCATGTAGAGGAAAAGCAGGATCAGACCGAAGACACCTCCTTTCAGCAGGATCCCCGATACCATGGGAGATACATCGGATTCAGCTTCGGCATGTGCACCCGGCAACCAGATGTGGAGCCCCAGGGCAGCAGTTTTGGTCAGGAATCCTATGGCCAGCAGGGTGTAGCTCCAGCCCGGGAAATTGCTTCCCGAGAGGATACTCAGATCCAGCGAGTGAGTCCCGAAGTGGGAGAGGGCGATCCCCGCCAAAATCAGGTAGGCTCCTCCCAGCGAGAAAAGCATGTAGTTGAGTGCATGTTTTATGCTTCGTTTTCCTCTAAGGATCAGGATATAGGAACCCAGCGTCATCAGTTCCCAGGCAAAGAAGAACTGGAACAGGTTTTCGGCTTCGACCAGGCCAATGAGTCCGGCATACATCATTACCGCAAAAGGGAAAAACCCTTCCCGTTTGCCCTTCACCGAATAGCCGGCAAAGAGGGTCAGGATACCCCCGATCATGAAGATCCCTGAAAATATCAACCGCAGCATGTCGCCCTCAATGGAGGGGTAGAGCCATGCCGAGTAGACCACCATGCCCGCGATTACCAGTGTGTTTTTGATCCATGCCGGCAGGAAGTCTATCATGAACAGCAGGATGATGAAGAGCAGGGGGACCAGGTTCAGGGTGCCTCCCAATTCAGACATGCTGTTTACATAGTAGGAGACTGCAAGTACAAAAATGGTAAATACCAGCGGCGGAAGAATCTTTTCCCACCTGATCTCAATTTTGCTCTCCATCTCCTGTTCGCCCTTCATGGCATAACCGAACCATCTGAAAAGATAGAGTCCTTCAAAGAATGAGCCTGCAAGGATCACGGCGATCCAGATGAACATATGTTGATGGGAGAGCTCCATGATCAGCTGCCATTTTCCGTAGAAAGAGGGGAAAGGAGGGAATCCCAACAGTGTCAGGAGGAAGAGTCCGAACATAAAGATCAGCAGCCTGCTTTTCCGAATGACCGACCACTGGGTGATCGCTTCTTTCTTCACCATACCGGAGATCCAGAAGAGGCCCGCTTTGGCAAGAAAATGGCTGATAAAAATGGAGAGGAACACAAAGTTAAAGTGTTCCCCTAGCTTGGGTGCAAGGCCCAGGATTACCAGCATCAGTCCGATCTGACCGATGGAGGAGTATCCCAGTAAACGGTTGCTGTTCTGCTGCGCAATGCCCAGGATGTTGGAGCCCACAAAGGTGATTGCTCCGATCACCATCAGGTAGGGGAGCCAGCTGATCTGGCTCATGGGCAACAGTTTATAAAGTACGAAGATCGATGCAGTCGCTGTCCCCGAAGAGATCATGGCGCTGATACCCGGGTGTGCCGCCTGGTATATGTCCAGTGCCCACCCGTTGGCCGGAAATGGTTTCAGTTCCAGCAGAATGGCCATCAGGATCATAAACATGGCAAGGGATATGCCTTTGAAGGCTACCGGATGACTGTTTACGAATGTGTCAATATTGAGCGTTCCTGTGTGCAGGTAGAAAAAGCCAATGCCGATCAACAGGAATGAGGAGATGACACCAACGGCGATCAAATATTTGAAGCCGGCAGCATAAGAGGTGTGTTCCTTTTTCAAGTAGAGGAGTCCGGCCGTGGCAATGGAGACCACCTCAAGGAAAACAAAGAGGTTGAATATATCCCTCGACATGACCAGTACATTCATGGCCATAACCAGCACAAGGAACAGCATGGACCCTTTGGTTCCCTGCTCCCTGAAATCCCTGTAGAGGTAGGTAAATCCCAGCAATCCCAGCACGTTGATAAAGAGTGTGAAGAGCGACTCTTCCAACCCCATTCTCAGGTTGATGGAGAAGGGGGGGGTGGAACCACCGGTCAGAATGTTCTGTGTCACCTCCTGTCCGGAAGAGAGCAGGAGCAGCCAGCCGGCTGAGACAAAGACCGCGAAGGCCAGGGCGAGCAAGGAGAGTATGCCTACAAATCCTTGATCCTTCTTCTTAAATACTCCTAGCAGGAATGCTGAACCCAGCAGCACTGCGATAATATAGATGGGACTTACCATTTCAGCGATTTGTATTGATTGATTTCTAAGGATTTATTGCGCCTGTGCAGTTTCAGTGCAAAGGTGAGCATCAAAGCAGTGATCCCCACACCGATCACGATGGCTGTGAGTACCAGCGCCTGGGGAACAGGGTCTGTGACCAATTCTGCCGCCCGGCTTCCGGGTACGGCATCATCAATGATGGGAGCCGTACGGTTCCTGATGTAACCGATGGAGACCAGCAACAGGTGAATGCTGGTATCGATGATGCTGAAGCTGATGATCATCCGGATGATGTTTTTCTGGGAGATAATGCCCCACAAACCCGTAATCAACAGAAGAAAACCGGCAATTACAGCGATCTGTTCAATGCTAAAGTTATTCATCATTATTACCCTGTATTTGTTTCAAATCAAGTATGATGGTTGATAATTCGGCCCCCACTTTCAGCCCGACCAGGCTATAAATGATGGGGATGGCCCCGGCACTAAGCAGTCTGCCCGTTGTTCCGACGGGAAGGATCTTGTTGTCGAGGAAACCGGCAGCCAGGATCACTCCAAGAATGCCTATCAGCACGAAAGTAAAGCCCGATAAAGATTCTGTGAGTTCAAGCAACCGGTGACCGGTTTTGGAA
Source organism: Bacteroidota bacterium (assembly GCA_039714655.1). Classification (GTDB taxonomy): domain Bacteria; phylum Bacteroidota; class Bacteroidia; order Bacteroidales. The sequence goes on along the minus strand of JBDLIX010000037.1, from coordinate 4,174 downwards.
CTGGAGAGTGAGATCAGCAGGAGAATAAAGGTGGAGGCAAGGATGGCGCCTCCCTGGAACCCGCCTCCCGGTGTAAGGTGTCCGTTGATAAAGATGTAGACACCAATCAGGGCGATCATGGGGATCAGTACTTTTGCTGCCGTGATCATTAATTCGCTCGACTCCCTCACGATTGCTGTTCCTCTCCTTTTTTCAGTTTTTAACAGCAATCCGATGATGGCCGCAGTAAGAAACAGGATGGTCACCTCACCCAGGGTGTCGAGTCCGCGATAGGTAACCACCACAGCGGTAACCAGGTTGGCTGCACCTGTTTCAGACGGACCCTGTTCCGCGTAATAGCGGGCCGTATCATTGAGCCCGGTCCGGCTGCTGTAATCTATATAGAGACTATACATCATCCAGGTCACCAACCCGATGACAACAAGGAGGAGGCTACTTTTCAGGATCTTCATGGCGGATCTTATTGAGAACATAAAAGAATATGGCAACGGTCAGCACACTTCCGATGGAAGCCTCAGTAATGGCCACATCGGGAGCTGACAGGAAGATGTAGACCAGTGATGCAAACAGGCTGATAATACCTGATGCAATAACGGCTACCTGCAGGTTTTTATGGTGGATGGCGATAAAGGCCATTGTCAGCATAACGACCGAGAGCAGGAGTACGAGGATGGTTTGGATCATGACGCTATTTCTTTGATTTTTGGCTTTTCTTGCGATCGCTCTTCAGGGCATCCATATGGGTTTTGTCCCATAGCGGAATTCCCGTAAAATGGGCCGCTCTTCCCAGAACATGGGATGAGACCGGATTTGATATCAATATGAAAACGATCAGCAGAATGATCTTCAGCAACCAGTCGGGATGCACCAATCCGATACCCAGCAGGGTAAGCATGGAACCGAGGGTGGTGGCTTTCGTTCCTGCCTGGATCCGGTTAAAGATGTCAGGCATTCTGAGCAGTCCGATGGCTGCAAACAATATAAATAGGGAACCTATCAGGCTTATAACGGCTCCTGCAATGCTTAATAAATCCATATTACAAGCTTTTATCTAAATATTTGGCAACTACAATCACTCCGATAAAACTCAGAATGGCATAGACGATCGATACGTCCAGGATGATTTTTCTTTCCAGGAAGTGTGCAAGCAGGACGATCAGCCCGATACTACTGATGGTAAGCACATCCAGTGCCACTACCCTGTCAGCAACCGAATTGCCTTTGAAGAACCTTACAATGACCAGCAGGAATGAGATCCCGATGATCAAAAGCGAAATTGATAGAATCGTGTTAACCATAAATTACCTCCAGATATTTTTCAAATTTCCTGATAACCTCTTGTCCGTACTGCTCCGGATCCTCGGTGTCCACATATACACAGTGGATATAAAGGGTATCGTCAATGATGTCGATGGTAAAGGTGCCTGGTGTCAGGGTAATCGAATTGGCCAGTATCAATCTTGCCATTTTCGACTGCAGGGTGGTGGAGGCCCTGATGATCCCCGGTTTGATGGGCAGGGAAGGGCTTAACACCCTTCTGGCCATATCGAAGTTGGCCTTCACCAGCTCAGTTAGAAAAGTTCCCATGAACAGCAGGGAATAGAGAAACGCTTTCGGGGAGAGGTTCAACTCATCAAAAACCGAACAATTCCGGCACACAGCCAGTGAAATGGCAAGAGCGATCAGGGCTCCCGACAGAAGGTACTCAGTTGCGACCGATTGGTTCAGTATGAGCCAGGCTGCAAAGAGAATTACGAAAATGATACTAATGGCTTTAAACTTCATTGTATACGATTTTGAATTATATCAAAATGCCCTGTTTTATATATTTTTTCATGTTTGTCAGAAACTCTTCATGAATTTTTTTGAGCTGTTTCAGATCGAGGCCGGCTCCATAGATCCTCAGGAAATCAATAAAAGATGGTTTTTCCACCCAGCTGCCAATGGCTCCGTCGAAGTTCTTGAATTTGCTGTTTGATTTTTGATAGGTGATCAGTCTTTCAAAAGTGGTCCAATCGAGGTTTTTCGGAATTCCCATGTAATAGAGCCCTTTTGAATCCCTGTTTTCATACATTCCATCTCCAATTTGACGAAGCTCAAAAAAGGCCTTAAGATGAATATAGGCGAGAAAACTTTTTGTGGATCTCTTTTTATGGAGTTTGAAATTGTGCTGATTGAGGAACTCAAAAACAGTGAGCAGTTGTTCAGGGGCAATCTCTTTTACCCGGAATGAACGGATTCGTTCCCCCTGCATCTGGATGACAGAGGGACATATATTCACAGAAAGCTCCGATTGCATTTCCAGGCTTATCCGGCAGAGTAAATGTTCATCGACCGGGGCATTGTATTCAAAAGGCAGGTAGTATGAAAACTCTTTACAGCCATTGTCGGCAGGCTCCTTTTCATTGCAGTAATACCCCGGATACGGATCTGCGGAATGCAGTACCTGATATTTTGAAGTAAACGACAGGGGCGCCATTGAGAGGGTTTCCCTCTTTAAAATCGAGCCGAATTTTGAGTAGTTCTGATCCAATTTCATTAGTTTTGCCAATCAGGGTGTAAAAGTATCTCATAACACGCCAGCTCTTTGAATTGAACAATGATATGTTCGCGGGTTTAAATTGAGATATCTCACATTAGCTGTTCACTATGCAGAATTACCTCAGGAAATTGAATTGTTCTCATTGCAGCCATCAAACCCAATGTTACTTTAATGGGTTATCGGATTCTGAATATGAGTTTATTGAGACCCACAAGAAGGAGGTGGATTTCAGGGCCGGAGAGACAATTTATAAGCAGGGAACGGAGTCCAAATACCTTGTTTTTCTTCTTTCAGGAATGGCCAAGGTTTATGTGGAGGGGGATAATGGCAAGAACTTTATTCTGGAGCTGGTCCGGCCCTTTCAATTCCTGGATTTCCCCTCAATTTTTGAAGATGATATGTTGTACCGCTCCAGTGCGGCTGTAGTAGATTCCAGAGCATGCCTGGTGGATCTGGATGCATTCAAATCATTCATCATGGGCAACAAGAAGAATCTCCCCCGGCTTATCAAACATTTTAACCATACCCAGAACAGGTATTCGACACGGCTGACCAATGTCATCTATAAGAACATGGAAGCGCGTATAGCCGATGCACTCCTCTATCTGGTGAATGAGGTCTATTTCAGCAGGGAGTTTACACTAACAATCAGCCGGTCAGACCTGGCGGATCTTGCCGGTATGTCACGCGAAAGTACCAGCCGCATCCTTGGACAGTTTAAGGACCAGGAGATACTTGGTGTAAAGGGTCGCAAGGTGGAGGTGCTCAATAAGAAGCAACTGGAACAAATTGCACGGTACGGGTAAAACTTCTGTTATATAATAGGATATTGGGAAAGGTGTACAATCAAAGACTATGCTGGATTTGGAGATGGTTGCCTAAATAGGTAACTTTGTCAGATGGAGAAACGAAGGAAGCTGTTCTTCTATGGAGCCTATTATCACGCTTTCTATAAGAAGCTTGATGTCAGTGTTAAGAAAAAGGTTGACTGGGTTCTTGGAATTATTTGCGAACTTGAATTCGTACCCACAAAGTTTTTAAAGCATCTTGAAGGTACTGATGGACTCTATGAAATACGTGTGCAGGTGCGCAGAAATATCTATAGGATTTTCTGTTTCTTCGATGAAGGCAAGCTCATAGTAGTTTTGCAAGGATTCCAGAAGAAGACTCAGAAAACCCCAAGGAATGAAATAATTAAGGCTGAAAAACTTAAACAGGAATACTATGAGCACAAGTAAGAAGCTGATCTCATTTGAAGATCATCTTGACCAGCAATATGGTAAGAAGGGATCGCCTTCCAGGGAGAAATATGAACAAGAATTTGAAGCCTTCAAAATCGGTGTATTAATTCAAGAAGCCCGGAGGAAAAAAAATCTCACACAAGAAGAACTGGCCCTGAAGGTTGGCACTACCAAGAACTATATTTCCAGAATTGAGAACGATGCCAGTGATATTCGATTATCAACATTATTGAGAATTGTCAACGAGGGTCTTGGTGGTCATATAAGCCTGTCATTCGATGGTTAAATGTGGCCACTACGTCCGGTTTTTGTAGTGATACCTCCTGCTTCGGAACATGACTATAAATTTGGTCTGTTTTCACCAGAAGCCCCGGGAGGCCCGATCCAATAG
>JBDLIX010000036.1:0-38578 GCA_039714655.1 Bacteroidota bacterium | reverse complement strand
CGGAGGGATGTTGGGGGGATTATGCACAAGCACCATGGGATAGTAGATAAACATGGGCTCCTCCCTGTTTTCCCTTAAAAAGTTAATCACGTAATCAGTGAACAGGTCGGGGCCGTAGGCTCCTTTATAGGTTCGGCTGCCCTCTTTGGTATGAATATAGGGATCGTAATATCTTTCTGCGCTTGGCGGATTACCGGTTTCGAAGCCCGTCCACATGCAATAGTCATCAAAGCCGTGCTCTGTCATTGCATCGGGCTGTACCCTGTAATCATTTATCTGCCATTTACCCACGGTCAGGGTTTTATACCCCGCCTCCTTCATTACACGTCCCAATGACGGGTTCAGCTCCTTATCAAAATGGGCTCCTCCTCCCCACCTGGGAACGTCCCAGTGGTTTATCCACCCATGACGAAAGGGATACTGACCAGTGAGCAGGGTAACCCTTGTGGGTGTGCACTGGGGCATGGCATAGACATTATCAAGGCGCATACCGCTTTGGGCCAGCCTGTCGATATTGGGGGTGACGACATCCTCTGAGCCATAAGCGCTCACCCACTCTTTTCCCATATCATCCGCCATGATAAAGATGATATTGGGCCTCTTTTCACTGTTGCTTTCCCACCTCTTATACTCCTGAGGGTTCTTTACCCTGGGCTCCCTGTTCAGGAAATAATCCTCATGTACCATCCAGGTGACTGTGTCCCATAATTTCCCCTCGGTCCAGAGGGGATCAGTCATTTGCTTCTCCCACCTCTCCAGTCTTTTGTTGAGTTTTCTCAGCATGCGCGGCTCCGATGCACCAAGGTCCTCTGTTTCACCCGGATTTCTCTCCAGGTCATAAAGCCTCTCCCCGAGCTCTTCAACTCTGATCATCTTATAGTCACCCTGCCTAACAGCAGCCATTTTATCTTTTCTCCAGTAGAGTATATCATGGGGCTGGCCTTCAGTATCAGCTTTGAGATAAGGAAGCAGGTCAACACCGTCGCTCTCCTTTCCGGGCAGGGGACGGGCACCTGCCGCGGCTATTGAGGTGGCAAATATATCAAGTGAGGATGCCAGTTCCGGGTAAACCATCCCTTTCTCAATTTCTGCAGGCCAGTGCATGAAAAACGGTACCCTGTGCCCACCCTCGTACTTATTTCCCTTGTAGCCTTTAAGGGGAAGATTGGATGATAAGTTGTTATGTGCCCCCCCGTTGTCACTGAGAAAAAAGATAATGGTATTGTCCAGCAGTCCCTCCTCTTCAAGCTTGCCTGTTATATTGCCCACAGCCCTGTCCAGAGCCCAGGTCATTGCAGCCAGGGCCTGCCTGGGATGTCCCTCAAAAAGTTCCAGGTCTTCCTGCTTTGCCTCCATAGGGGTATGTACGGCATTGGGGGCCCAGTACATAAAGAATGGCCTCTCCTTGTTCCTCTCAATAAATGCAACAGCCTTTTCCCCGAGCCGGTCTGTAAGGTAGCCGTCCAGGGCTGTGAAACTGTCGTTCTCGCGTATGGAGTGGCTGTCCCCTTCCCTGTCGTTCTCCTTGTTATAAAAATAGTGCCTGCCGCCAGAAAGGAAGCCCCAGAAATAGTCAAAGCCCCTTGAATTAGGCCTGTACCGGGGTTCATGCCCCAGGTGCCACTTGCCAAAAGCAGCTGTGCGGTATCCCTCTTTTCTCAGCACCTCTGCAAGGGTCTGTTCCTCCAGGTCAAGGCCCGTGAATCCGGCCGAGGGATTGCATTCGAAACCAAACCTCTGCTGATAGCGCCCTGTAATGAGTCCCGCCCTGCTGGGACCGCAGACCGTGGCTGAAACATGGGCATCCGTGAATACCACACCATTTTCTGCAAGCCTGTCTATATTTGGCGTATGAAGGTCTTTGCAGCCATTGAAGCCAAAGTCTGCATAACCTGCATCGTCAGTAAGCAGCACAATAATATTGGGTTTTTTCTCTTTTTCCGTTGAATCTGTTACGCAGGCCGAAAGAAAAGAAGCTGCCAGTATTGGTGCTATAATGTATTTAATGCTAAGAATTCTCATGTTAGGTTGAACTTACAGGTTTTCCTCATACAAATTAACGTTTGAAAACTTCAACTGGTCCTTCAGTATTCTTCATTTACTGTTAATCAGACAGGATCATCTTCCTGCATGCAAAAAAGTCCCCGATTCTGATGTTGTAGAAGCAGATACTACCTGTAATGGCGTAGCCCAAATTGTCATCTCTATTCCATTGAACAGTATACATGCCTGGTTTTTGTGATTCATTAACGAGCGTATTCAATAGACGTCCCCGGGTATCATATATGCTTAATATTACCTCTTGATCTGTGCCATTTTCGGTATCAGGTACGAAGTATTGGATAAAGGTAGTCTTTTGAAAGGGGTTTGGATAGTTCTGCATGAGTTCTGCAGAGTTTGTCTCAACAGGATGCTCAATGATTCCAACGTATACCTGGGACTGGTGTGCGCCAACTGAAAGTGAGTGCGAGGGGAGTGTATTCCCCCAGAAATCAGTTTCGCCGTTGTCGGGGATGATCATGCCGACCCTGCAATATGGAGAGCTATCCTGAAGTTTGTACCCGTCCACATTAATAGTGTAGTTACTGGTGTCTACGTAGCCCGTACCGGGATCAACAAAGATTGGGTCCATGGAGAAAGGGGTTCTGTCCATCGCTGGAATCTCGAAAAAATTGCCGTAATAGACGTTATTGCTAAAATCGGAGTTTACGGTATTTGGGTCTTCATAGACCAGCTCTGAGGTTATAACCGTATCCGAATCTTCTCTCATGAAAATATTGTTATATACCTCTGTATTTTCGGTGGGTTTAGGATCGCTGCTCACAGTTCTTGAATTGCTCACAAAGAAGCCCTTGGCGGGTGTGTTTGTGGCATATACATAGGCCGTATTGTTGTAAATTTTAGTATTAACCCCCCCCAGGTTCCTGAACCACTGGTCATTAAATCCTTCGGATATATTGTAGCGAAAGATGTTGCCATCGGCGCCATGGTTGATTACGAAGCAACCCGATCCACTTTCCTTAAAAAAGTTATGTTGGACAATCCAGTTATCGCAACCATCCATGTTTATAGACTGTCCTGAATTTATGTTCCTGGTTTTGTAAACCACATTGTGCTCGAACAGTATATTGTCTCCCCCGTAGAAACCTACACCTGCATTATCGTCATTGGTCATAGTGTAACCGGCTTCAATAAAGAAATTATTGGCAATCGTACCGTTAGAGACTCTGGTGGTTAACATATTAGTAACTCCTCCGCGGTTCACTATATTATTCGTTATCACAATACCGTCTATCTCTCCCACCAGGTGCATGGAGTGCTGTTCGGCATCCAGAATCATACAGTTGGTAATGCTCACTTCACTGATCTTCCGGTTATCCCGATTTACCCTCCTTATGTCGGTTGCCAACCGTATGCCGGCACAAACCTCTCCCTCAGAAATGTAACCGCCGTTTCCTCCGCGAGTGGCAGTACCGCGAACCTTGTTGATATACAGATTGTCGAAATGAAGACCTGTTACGCTGTAGCTTCTGAATGTCCCGGCCTCAACCGCGAATTTGCCGAGCTCACGGAACTGGGGATGGAAGTTCGACAGTTCAAGATCCTTTACCCTGTAATAAGAAACATCGAGTAGGCGAACAGCTGCATTGGCAATGGCCTCCACATTAATGATTGGCTGTTCCGGCGACGTTCCATAGGAGGCTACTGTAATTTCATTGCCGGCTTCACCACTGCCATGCAGTAGCAGGGATTCAGTCCAGTATTCTCCGCGCTTAAGAAGTACCGAGTCACCTGGCGCCAGTTCCATGCGGTCGATGTTCATAAACCCTTTCCATGCAGCATCTTTTGAAGTCCCTGTCGCTGCATCATCTCCGCCGGTGGCGTCGATATAATAGGTAGTGTTGCCCGGAGAGGGTGTGGTTGTGGCCATTGTTACATCAATCTCTACGGTATCAGAATTCCCGTAATCGCCCAAAGCAATGATCCGGTAATTGTACGCCAAACCTGCTTCCAGATACATTTTTTTTATATCCCTTGAATCAAGGAATGAAGATGAGGTGCCACCCTCTAAGGTTTTCATTACTGTTGACCATGTTAAATCAGTGGCGTTCTTTCGTCCTATTTCATATCCCCTGGCACCAGCAACAGGATTCCATTCCAACAATACGCTGGTGGTTCCGATTTCTGCGGCTGTAAAACCGGTAACCTCAGAGGGGCTGTCATCGGCAGCATCAGTTTTCAGAGATACCCAGTCGGTATAAAAGTCTTTGGTTTCGGTTTTACGAGCCCATACACGGCACCAAACGGCCTCATCGGGTACCGTGAAACTTACTGACTGGGTCTCATAACTTGTATTGGAAAAATATAATACAGGGTTGAGAATGACCTCTTCATTGTCATTGTAAAAGAAAAGAGCCACCTCTCCGGGGGCCTCCCCGGCAAGATCATTTTTCATCTTTGCACGCGCACTTAAGGTATACTCCGTACCAGGTTCGGGGCAGGGGATAACCGATTGTGCACGGCCACAATACTGCCCAATGCCATATACATCTTTCCCATGGAAAAACTTGCTCCTTTTACAATTAAGTGACTTTTCGTTGCTTGCATCTATATCATCTTTATTATGTGATGTAAGGTCAAAGTCGAATTCATTCCATGCACTGGATGTGGTAAAAGGATTAACGCCATTTATGCTGACTCCGAAATCCCAGTTTGTTATACGCTCTTGCTGTGCAAAAGAGCTAAGCGATGCTCCTAAGAGGAGCAATATTCCAATTAAATAATAAAACTTTCTCTCCATGCTGTTTATTGTTTTAGTAAGTTTCCAATAAAGACTTTAGCTTCTCACCCATAGCAGTCCCTGTGAGATAAGGATCTGAGAACTCTACCGAGTAGTCGTAAAGTCTTTTTGCCAGTTCATGTACCACATCTGCCTTTTCGGGATCGTCAATAAAATTTATTAACTCATCGGGATCTTCCCGGGTGTCAAACAGCCATGTCTTTTCGTTCTTCCCCAGAACCAGTTTATATCTTGAACTGATAGCTGCGATCCAGTTACCTTCTTTCTTTTTTCCCGAAGCCCTGGAAAATACGATGTCTTCCCATTTATCCTGTTTTTCCGGATTATTGAGTAATTCAGAAAAGTCTCTTCCCTGCATCTGCCCGGGAACTTCCTGTCCAAGGTAAGATAAGATAGTAGGTGAAAAATCCACAGTGCTGAAAGCCTTGCCAATAACTTTTCCTGAAGGTATTTCCTTGGGGTAATGTACAATGAAAGGTACTTTTGCCGATGCCTCAAAGGGATTACCCTTGTTATGCCTGTGATGTTCGGCCCTGAGGTCACCATGGTCGGATGTAAACACGATGATGGTGTTGTCGAGCAGTCCTTTGTTTTTCAAATGTTCAATTACCCGTCCCACATTATCATCTATGCACTTTACCATGCCAAAGTACTGCGACTGGTCTATGCCTGCCTTTTTATCTGGCTTTGCCCAGGCAGGGGCATCCTCTTTTTTTACATTATAGGTCCCCGGAGCCTGGTACTCCATGTTTGTATACATGTTGTCGTAAGGTGTCCGAACCCTGTCCGGACCATGAGGATCGGGATAACTCAGGTAGAGGAAGAATGGCTCTTCTTTGTTCTCCGTAATAAAATCAAGGGCCCTGTTTGTAAGGAAGTCGGTAGTAAAGGAGCAGCTATCTGCACTGTCAAGATTGTATGTGGGAATGTCATTCTCATTTCTTGCTGCTACTGCGGGACCTTTATCTGTATCTTCAAGCTTCTTCCAATGACCCCGGTTAAACATATAGCGGTTATCGGTAAAACCAAAATCACGTTCGGGTTCCCATCCTGGCTTGGCTTTTCCATCCAGGTGCCATTTACCAATGAAGCCTGTTTTATAATCATTCTGGCTTAATACCCATGCCGAGGTTATTACACTGTCGTACATTGGTTGATCATTGGCAGGGACCCCCGCATGATGAGGATACAGGCCAGAAATAAAGCTTGCCCTGGAAGGGGAGCAAACAGGTGTGCTGGCATAGAATTTTGTGAAAAGCATACCATTATCGGCAAGGTAATCTATATTTGGTGTTTCCACATTATTAGATTCCCCCCATATCCATGCCTGATCATGGTCGAGATACTCCCGGTAACAGCCCAGGGTACGGAAATTATGTTCATCGCTCTGTATTACAAGCAGGTTAGGTCTTAGTGGTTTAGCTGTATCACCAGCTTTCTTATTGTGGCATGAACTCAGGCCAATGACAACCATCATTATTAAGCCAAGCTCGAATATAGATTTCTTTATTGGTGTAATTTGTTTCAAATCGTTGTAATCCCGGACTTTGACAATGCTCATTGGAGTTTTGTTTAAGTTGTCTTAATGTAGCTCAAGTTCCTGTGATTCAGCATGATTATTACCTATTAGCCCGCTATACTCTTCCATCATTTCATTAAGCTTTTCCGGCATTTCTTCTGCAAGATTGTTCCTCTGTCCCAGGTCTTCTCCCAAATTATATAACTGGTATTCGCCGGAGACACCCAGTTCAATATTCACCTGTTTCTGTACTGCATTTCCTTTATATGGGGGTATCATCAGCCAGTCACCTTTACGGAAAGCTGTTTTGGATGATGCTTCAAGTACAAGTGACTCCCTGCCTGCATCGCTGTTACCAAGGAACACATCCATCATATCCTCGCTATCTGTACCGATTACTTCTTCACCTGTAAATTTAGCAAGTGAAGAGAGAAGGTCCATCTGGCATACAATGGCATCTGAGCTGCCTGGCTCAATCTTTCCTTTCCAGTAAGTAATAAAAGGCACCCTGGTACCTGCCTCAAAGAGGCTGTATTTTCCTCCGCGAAGTTCACCTGCAGGTTTGTGATTTCCGTTTTTCTCAACAGCATCATCATAGTAACCGTCGTTAAGTACCGGGCCGTTGTCGCTTGAGAATACAATAAGGGTATTCTCCAACAAACCTTCCTCTTCCAGTGTTTTCATAAATTCTCCTATGCACCAGTCAGCTTCCGCTATTACATCTCCCCTGGGACCCAGTTCCGTGGCTCCCTCAAAGCGTGGATTCGGCGTACGTGGCACATGGGGCTGTTGCATGGCATAGTACAAAAAGAAAGGCTTGTCTTTATGTGTTTTTACATAGTCCTGAGCTTTAGCCAGAAAGTGGTCTGCCATATCTATATCACTCCATTTTGCAGATTCACCTCCTTTCATATACCCTATACGGGGAATACCATTTACAATACTTGCATTATGGCCATGGTGCCATTTCATTGTTAATAATTCAGGGTTCTTTTTCCCTGTTGGTTCACCTTCAAAATTCTTCTTGTAGTCAACCTCAATTGGATCGTTTGGGTCAAGATTAGCCACTTTACCGTTATCAATATAGACAGTCGGAACCCTGTCCTGGGTTGCAGCCATTATATATGCATAATCAAAACCTACCTCATTGGGTCCCGGAGAAATATGGTCGTTCCAGTCAACAAAACCCGAGCCCAGGCCCAGGTGCCATTTGCCTACTATCCCTGTATGATAGCCACTTTTTCTGAGCATCCTGGGAAGGGTTATCTGTGCGGTATCTATAATTAGTGGTGCGGTTCCGGAAAGTATCCTGGCATGCTCATTTTTCCATGGATAGACACCTGTCAATAATGCATAACGGCTTGGTGTGCATGTAGCTGAAGACGCATATCCATTTGTAAAACGTACTCCGCCTTCAGCCAGGGCATCAATATTTGGTGTGCTGATCTCTGTGGCACCGTATGCACCTACATCGCCATAGCCCAGGTCGTCCATGTATATGAAGACGATATTAGGCATCGGGGCCTGATCTTCCGTTTTATCATTTTTGTGCCGGCAAGAGCTTAAAACCACCATGCCAATTGTCAATAATACACTGTAATTCATCAACTTGCTATTCATAAGTTTAAAGTTTTGCAGTTACCAGTTATAAAATTGAGTTTTCATTAGTAATTATTGTAATGGACGTTTCATTCATTTTTGAAACTTCAGATTCTGTTCTTGCAGACTTAAGTATCTCTGTTAATTGTTCTGCTATTTCAAGATAATCGTCAATCAGGTTTAACGGTTCTTCAGGGGAGATATGCGGTATCTGAATGAATAATCTTCATTCTTTATACGATAATCTAAGAGCGGTAGCGCATTTTGCCCCCAGCTGGTTGTACCACCAAGCCCCATCTGTTTGTAGTCCACATTCAGGAATATTTCCGGATGAGAAGTCAGTTGAAATGAATAGTCACTCTTTTGAATATCTGCTTTGCTGTAGTGTGACACTCCAAAGCAAATGACAGGATCACCTGAAATGCGTACACCATTTCCTTCTGAATTTGTCAGGCTGAACCAGCGTGTATCTGTTTTATAGCCATTTTCCTGTGGCCTGGAATATTCCACCCAATCATCTTCAACGGTTGAACTATAAATGCCCATTTTCTCCACATTCCTATCCTGGTAGGTCGGATTTTTCCCCGGTCCATACCACTTCAACTGGTCATAAGAAGGAGCAATTATCAGCTCCGTTCCATAGCGTGGCACCATTGGAAATTCTTTATCACTGGCTTTATAGTTGCAAAAAACATCTACCTCTCCATTTCCGTATATAGTATATGACTGCATATATTCAGCTTCAACGAGTGGTAATGTACCGATAGCAACAACAAGCACTTTTCCATTTTCCTTCGTAACGGTCATCTGATTAATTTCCCACCTGCCGGCATCCTCCCAAATATTTATTTGATTCGATTTGCGGTTGCCTTTTTTCACTGCTCCCCTGTCATTATCAGTGGGGGCTCTCCAAAAGTCAGGCTTTGGCCCGCTCATCACAACTAATTCTCCATCTGAATAGTATCTCTCAAGCTGTCCGTTCAGTTGATTAAATGTGATAGAGAACTCTTCTCCCCATACACGGAGCTCACGCCCATCTTTTCTCCACTGCAGGTCCTTTGAACTATCAATTTCACTCAAAGTATTATCTGATGAAATCGGCAGTTTAAATTGATCCCATGCCAATTCATCTCCTTTTGAGGCGTAAAATCTATCTTCTGACAATTTAAAGTCAAAGCTTAGAAAATACTCTTTTCCGGCCTCAGGTTTGAAATTGTTCAATTCTACTTTGATCTCTATACTTGTCCTGGCCGGGATGTCGAGAGATTCCAGGTCACCAGATAAAACCTCACTGCCATCTTCCAGAAGCTTCCAATGTCCGGTCACCATATCCTTTGCATTTGAAAAATCATACCAATTGGTAATTCTGAACATATTATTTGAGAGATCAATGGCCTCAACATGAATATTACGATAAAAATACTTAATGGTGTTCAGGCCGGGATGTGGTGTCAAATCAGAGGCTACCAATCCATTCATGCAAAAGTTATTATCATTATATACTCCACGGGAGTTCTCCCACCAGCCACCATAGGCAAAGAAGTGGTCTTTAGAAGCGGTGGCTTTGTAAGCCTCGGGCACAGGTAGTTTCAAACCCTGATCTCTCCAATCCCACACAAATCCACCCTGGAAATTATTATCCTGGTAGATTAAGTCCCAATACTCTTTGACATTGCCATTGCTGTTCCCCATGGCATGCGTATATTCACACAGGATGAAAGGCATTTCCGGACGATCATTAATAATACCCTTGCATACTGACGGTGGGGAATACATGCGCGAGTATATATCTGCGTAACCCCTACCACCAGGACGTGTGGTTCCCTCGTATAGATAAGGGCGGGTGGAATCAGCCTTGTTAACCCATTCATGGCAAGATTTTGCATTATGTCCATCACCACTTTCATTTCCCATAGACCAGATAATCACTGAAGTATGATTACGGTCTCTGTATAACATTCGCTGTACCCGATCCAGGTATGCTTTTTCCCATTCAGGGGAATCAGTTAAGCGATTCTGTCCATTATTGCCAAATCCGTGTGCTTCAATATTTCCTTCATCAATAAGATATATACCATACTGATCACAAAGCTCCAGCCAGGCCGGTATATTTGGATAATGTGATGTACGCACAGAATTTATATTATTCTGCTTCATCAGGATGATCTCCTCCATCATTCCTTCCCGGTTCACGTAGTGACCGGTCTCGTGGTGATGCTCATGTCTGTTGGTCCCTTTAAAAAGAACAGCAATACCATTTATCAGCAGCTTACCATCACGAATCTCTATTTTTCGGAAACCGATCTTATGGGGAATTACCTCAAGGATTTCTCCCTTCTTGTTTTTTAAAGAAATAATCAAATGATACAAGTATGGAGATTCGGCATTCCAGGTCTTAACCTGGTCTAAAAGTTCTTGTTGAAAAGCGAATTGAACCACACCTTTTTTAAGGGCCACATTCATGCTTTCTGAGAGCATACTTTTTCCATCTTGAGCTAATAACTCATATTCAAGGGTATGTGTGCCTTTTGATTTTGAGATGATCTCTCCTTCCAGCTTAAAAACGCCCTTGGTGCAGGAATCATCAAGTGAAGCAATAAGCTTGAAATCCCTGATGTGGGATTTGGCTGTTGACCAGAGGTAAACGTCCCTGAATATCCCACTTAAGCGCCAGAAATCCTGATCTTCCAGGTAGGAACCATCGCTCCAGCGATAAACCTCAACAGCCAGTTGATTCTCACCTTTTTTCAAATATTTACTGATATTGAATTCAGCAGGTGTGCGGCTGCCCTGACTGTATCCTACTTTTTTTCCATTGACCCATAAATAGAAGGCTGACTGTACTCCATCGAAGTTGATAAGTACTTCCCTCCCTTTCCATTGATCAGGCAGCGTAAAGGAATGGCGGTAAGAACCAACGGGATTCCAATCCTTGGGAGCTTCCTCATTTTTCTTTTCAAAGGGATATTGAATATTCGTATAAATTGGAATGCCATATCCCTGTAATTCCCAGTTCGATGGAACCGCTATGTTTTTCCAGGCGGTATCATCAAAACCGGTCTTATAGAAGTCAACAGGTCTTTCAGCCGGACTATGCGACCAATGAAATTTCCATTGTCCGTTAAGACTTTGAAAGTATTGTGATTCAGCTTTGTCAAAGCTCATGGCTTTTTCTGCATCAGCAAAAACCATCATTGTTGCATGGGGATCCTCCTTGTTTACCTGCAGTACTTTTACATTATCCCAGTCTGGTTTTTCACTTGCCTGGACTGAGCTAACTATAAACAAACAGACAAACAAAAATGCTATCTTCTTCATCATAATTAACTATTAATATTCAATACCAACTAATTCACTTAGTTTTCGCTTCATTTCTGCCTTCACATTTGAATAAGCAGGATCCGCCTCAAGGTTTTTCCATTCCTGTGGATCATTTACATGATCATATAACTCCTCTTTTCCATTCCTGTAACGAATATATCGCAGATCTTTCGATCGAATGGAGTAATTTTGAGCGTCGGGAGAAAGATTTCCGGATCCTGAGCCTACTACCGTAAGTGCTACATCAGGACCATCCCAGGTTCCGGATTCAGGATTATCAATAAAGGGTTTCATGCTGAACCCGCTTAAAACTGCCCCGCTGTCATTCACCATATTGCTTCCTCTTACTCCACAATAATCGTTAATGGTAGGGTAGATATCAATTAAGGAAACCGGATGATCAACTTCTTTGCCTGCATTATCACCAATACCCGGTGCCCGGATAATTAAAGGAGTCCTTGTGCTTTCTTCCCACAATGAGTTCTTAAACAGGAAATCCTTTTCCCCATGATTATAACCGTGATCGCTTGTAAGTATAACAAGCGTATTATTATCAAATTTGCTGTTCCTCAGCGCAGTAAGTACTTTGCCCACCTGTTCATCGGCAAAAGCAACACTGGCTAAATAAGCTTGTACATATTCTTTCAATCCCTCTTCAAATGTGGGATAAGCTGCCTTTATGGCTTCATATGCCCTGATCCCTTTGGAGTTTGAGCTAAATACAGTTCTGTAAAAGCAATCCTCTGCATCATCTTCCAGAATAAGCGGCAATTGTAGATCCTCCAGGGGAAACATATCAAAATATTTTTGAGGCGCCACTAAGGGAGTATGTGGGCGTATAAAACCAACGGCCAAAAGAAAAGGATCATCTGTACCGGATTGTTCCAATTCCTTCAGTTTACTTACCGCCCAATGAGCACTAATCTCATCTTCCATCAGGTCCCTGTCATCATCATTGACATACCTGAAGGGTTTATTCGCTGCAGTATTATACCAACCAGTGTATCCGGGAGTATCCTCTGAAGGAGCTACTGCGGGCACATCCGCCAGGGAAGCAAAAGTTCCATCCAGCAAACCTATACTGCTATATTCCTCAGGAACGGAAGGATGTGCCGCTCCCTTCACCCCATCATAAGCAACTGGCCCATAATAACCATTTGTTCCGTATTGCGTCCATTCACTTTTCCTTTTATGATGCATGAGTTTCCCAGTGCCATAGGTTTGATATCCATTCTCTCCCAAATATGCAGCCAGTGATTTGCAATTGGACAATACAGGATTCTTAAACCACTTTTTAAAACCATAATTCTGCGAAACATGAGGGTAGATTCCTGTTAACATACTGGAGCGGGAGGGGGCACAAACCGGGGCATTGGAGTGTGCATTGGTAAAAACGATGCCTTCTTTAGCAAGTGCATCGATATTTGGGGAGACTGCCTGCGGATGGCCTCCCAGGTATCGCGGATAATCATTGAGATCATCGAGCATGATCAATAATACATTGGGCCTGTCAAATTGTTGATCCTCCCGGTCTCCCCCGCAGGAGAAAACCGGAAAGAACAACAGTGCTATAATGATTTTATTCAATAAAGTCATTTGACAGGTATACCTTCCTTAGATTTAGTTTTTTACATAGTGTTTGCAGGAAACTCAGTTTTCCTGCAAACACTTTCAATTTATTGTAGTATTAACTTCGTTGAGCTCTCCCGGTGTAGATCGGGAGAGCTACTGTCAGACACTACTTAATAAGCATATGTTGAACATCCACGTTTCCTTCTGTATCCCTCATTTTAATCAGGTACAAGCCTTGTGACTGTCTGCTGAGGTTTACATTAAT
The DNA here is from genome assembly GCA_039714655.1 of Bacteroidota bacterium. Lineage (GTDB taxonomy): Bacteria > Bacteroidota > Bacteroidia > Bacteroidales. Next base: position 25,501 of record JBDLIX010000036.1, on the reverse strand, counting down.
TGTAGTCATAGACTCAAGGCCTTCAATCATTTCTACAACACAGCCTCTGATATCAATCACTTCAATTTTCGTGATGTTTCCCTCATTAACATCAATCGTGAATGACCCATTGCTTGGGTTTGGATAGAGCTGAATATTCATCCCGGATCCTGCAAGCTTTTCAATTCCAACGATCTCAGAGAAGGTGACATCCAGTGCTGCGTCAGCACCAACACCATTCAGTGTATAACTCCATGTCCCGTCTGTATTGTCAACTAGACTTGCTTTTATATCTGTCCCATCAAGTGTACAGGTATTGATCTCGTAGTTATCATCCGGATCAATAGTAAAAACTGTTTCATCATTGGCAGTCATCTCAACACTACCTGAAGGAGAAATTGAACCATTTGCTCCTGAAGTAATAGTTACTGTATACAATTCAATAAAGGAGACAGCAAGAGTACTTGTCGCTGAAACTCCGCTGAGTGAATAAGCGTAAGTGCCATCACCGTTATCTGTAACAGCATCTTTTACAGAAGTCCCATTAAGCAGAAGATCCTCAAAAAGGAACCCTGCATCAGGTGTAATGGTAAAGTCAACAACATCTGCAACAGTTACAAGTATATCTCCCGATGGAGATATTGTTCCACCAGTGCCAGCTGATGAAGTTACTGTAAACTGTTCCTGGAATGAAACAGCAAGCGTACCATCCTGGTCAACTCCGGTGAGTGAATAAGTGTAAGTGCCATCACCGTTATCTGTGACAGCATTTTTTACAGAAACTCCATTATACAGAAGATCTTCAAAAATGAAACCTGCATCAGGTGTAATGGTAAAGTCAACTACATCTACAACAGTTACAACATTATCTCCGGCAGGGGATATTGCTCCTCCTGTGCCTGCAGTAACAGTAACAGTATAATCTACCAAAATGGGACTGAATGTAATTGCCAGTATACCATCTGCGTTGACATTAGTAGCAGTATATCCAAAACTACCATCTCCATTATCAACAAGTACAGACATAATATCTGTGCCGCTGTACGATGCATCAGTTAACTCATAACTTGCACCCGGTGCAATTGTGAAAAGTGTATCTTCTCCGGCAGCAATGTAAGTGCCAAACGGAGTTATTGTTCCCGAACCTGTCATATCTGTGGCAATAATGTAGGGAGCAACAGCACCAAATTCATAAGCACCAATATCAGGAGTTGCATCACGGTATTCATTATTGATATCCATTTCAGGTGCGCCTGCAGCAGCACCCATATCAATCAGGGGTGAGCCGGCCTGCAGCGACCAGTCTGCAGTAGCAACATAGGCCGAATCTCCTGCAACAGTATTGGTGGTATTGGTAAATAAGGGATCAACTGAAGTTAAATCTACTTTTCCTATTTCAGTCAATGTCAATTTACCGTTACCATCCTCTACAATATAGGAATTCTCATACGCCAGGTTTTCGAAAGTCATAGCACACAATTTGGCCCTGTTATGAATTGTAACAGCAATAGCTGTTTCACTTTGTGGAACGCTGGTTTGAACATTTCCCCATAGAACACAATTCTTAACTACTGCTCCGGCAGTAAAGGCTTTACCTACATGCATGTTTAAGGCAGCACCCAACATTCCGGTATTTCTTACAAAAGTAGAGTTGATCAAAGTATCTTTAGAATTTTCTAATCTGCATGCCCCCCCCCTGTTATCAGCCGTATTATTCTGGAAAACACAATTAGAAATAGTTGCTGCAGAGCTAATGGAAATAAGACCCGCTCCGTTTTTAACAGCATAATTTTCCGTAAAGAAACATCCTGTAATTATCGGAGTAGCCGGTGTAATAACACCATTTTTAATTGCTAATCCGGCACCAGCATTGTCTGCTAAATTATAGGCAAATGTGCAATTCTCAATAACAGGACTTCCATTTATAACAAGCATTCCTCCTCCAGTACCCATATTATGTCCATCACGTACAGTTAGTCCACTAAATGTCATTGCAAGTACACTATCAGCGAGAACAACCATAACAGTATCATTATTCACACCGTCATGATCAACATCACCACTTAAGATCGTTTCATTGGCACCTCCCATCCTGTAGTCGGTACGTTGAAGAGGATTTGTTTCTGTTCCAGCGAAGCCACCATAGAGACTTACACCAGTCTTCATTGTAAATGTTGAGTCGCCCGGCACATAATAAGTACCTGCCTTGATCCAGATACTTGTTCCGGAGTCAGCTGCAAAAATCTGATCCTGGATACTTCCGGCTGCATTAGCCCAGGAAGAACCATCTCCGGCACCATCATCGGTCACATAGACAATGTTCTGGGCATTAACTGTTGCAATAAGCATCAGCATAAAAAGCCCGAAAAGTAATTTCATTGAGTTAGTTTTTTTCATTTCGCTTGAGTTTTAGTTTATAATTATTGAATTACATAAGTATTTTTAATTTCCTGGAAACAACTGATTTGTTGTTGTATACTGAGATGATATATGTGCCGTTTACCATGTTGTTTTCAATGGGATATTTCAGTTTATTCATGCCCTGGGTAATATTTTCAGAAGTAGTGAATACTGTTCGTCCGGCAATGTCAATCATGCGGATATCAATAGTCTCATTTGTATATGCTTCAATGGCTATGTTAAACGTATTGGAGTGCGGGTCTGTATAAACAACCATATCCCTTTCTTCATTTTGCACTCCGGTAAGGTCTTTCACAGATAACACATCAAGGGCTTCACCGTTATATGCCCCGATATGAGGCGCAGTTGTCCCGATGGATACGGGGTTGCCGTACATGTCCTTCACCGGAACAGGCGTAATGTCTTTAAATATACCGTAACCTGCCTGTGGAAATACAGGTTCTTCAAAAGAGAGGCCTGCATTCAGCGCGGCACTTCCCAGGTTCAGCTTATAGCCATCAGTATTAAGGGCGCCCGGATCAATAAACCTGGGGTCTTCATATACAGGAGCTTCATCGAGAGAAACAAAGTTATAACTAATGCCACCGTAGAAAAGATTATGGGACATTTTCAACTCTCCGCCTTCGAAAGTGATAATGTCAGTAATATTTCCGATGGTAGCATTCCCTGAAGTATAGAAGGCATTATTATAAACAAAGGTGGTTTTTGCTTCAATATCAATATCAGGAGAAATATCTCCGCTAACATAAATGGTATTGTTGTAGATGTAGGTGTTTTTAGATGGTGTCCGTGGGTTATTTTTTCCTGCAAATGCAGAGACCCATATAGAATTGCCGTTAAACTCCCTTCGGCAGTCATTCACACTAACATTGAACCTCCACACTGCATATTCATTATTTCCAAGTACCTCTGCAAATCCCCCTTCAATATCCTCACTGTAATTATACTGCATGACTACGTTCTTACAGCTCCAGTCAACATGATGGCCGTAAGCATCATTTTCTCCGTTGCCATGTAGTGACTTATTATACTGGACAATGATATTTCTTCCTTTCCAGAACCATGATCCGCTGCCGGATCCCGACATTCGTGGATCTATACTTGAGCCATGGTATTCAAAAGTATTATACTCAACCAGGCAGTTATATGAACGTCCGGGAACTATACCAGCTCCACCTGTCTCAAAGAAATAATTGTTCCTGAATATTAAATTCATGTTGCGGTTGATGGAATCATTACCTACTCCTGTACCTCCACCATGTGTACCCCAAATTCCTTTTGTAGATGTATGGGTTATATAGCAATCTTCAACCAGGACTTCTGATATATTCTTCTCTTTCCCAGCTTCAGTATTTGATTCAGACCTGAAATATATCCCAACCCCATCGTGTGTATCCGTATCTTCTGATTTCGGAATAATGGCGTAGACATCACGAATGATCAGATCATGAAAATAGAAGTCATACATGGTAGTAATCCCGTCATTATGAACATAAATCCCAACTGCTTTAGCATCATCCTCCCCTTCACGAGATATCAACCGGTCGTTTGTTACTTCCAGATCTCTCAATTCAATATGATCGTTATTATTAATAAGAATGGCAGATGAATAAGCTCCTCCTTCGGCTTTTGCCCCGTCAATAACCGGCAGATCTCCCTCTCCGTAACACCCAACCACTATAGCTTGCTCTGCAGTCCCGGACCCATTGACAATAAACTGACCAACCAAGGTGTCACCGGATAGGAAGAATACAGAATCACCAGGCAATAGCACTGTCGAGGATATCTTTTCCAGTGTTTTCCATGGTGTAATTTCACTTATGCCATCATTCGTATCATCTCCCTCTGAGCTACTAATATAATAATTAGCAGATTGTCCATTAATTGTCAGACAACTACTAATTATAAGCACCAATAGTTTAATTGCTTTCCTCATCATTGAACTAAAAGTTTATCGGAAAATATTGGTATCTTATTAAGATTAGCTGTCAGTCTGTAAATATACAGGCCTTGTTCCAGTCCCACTTCTGCAGGACTTAGATTCTGATTGTTATATACTTGTTGCTCTGTACATAATCGTCCGCTTATATCCCACAGATTCAACAATGCTCCTGTATCATCAGGCAATTTAATAATCATGTTTTGAGAAGAAGGCAATGAGTTTGGGAATATTCCATACTTTCCGTTACCAGGCAGGCATGCTTCCTTATCGGTGGACGTAAGGCCATAAGCCTCATTAATAAACTGGCAGTCGGATATGGCAGTATCCCCACAGGCAGTTCTTATCAGCACACCTCCCAGCCAGTAAGGTAATACCAGATCGCTTTCCCACTGTTCATACGCATGTATTATTTCATCAACAACGGGGTCTCTGTCTTTGTTATTTATATTTTTCCTGTCATCACTCCATTTCCCGCCTTCACCTGACCCGTCTGGTTTCAGGACAAAATATAATGTATCATTATCACTTACGTCAATAGACCTGTGATGGTCAATGAGTATTTTATGCTCCTCCTTTTTCATCACAGAATAGTTATAAAACTTACGCCAAAAAAGGTACTTATGTGCAATAATGTTTGTATCACTTGCTGCAGCTACCAGGTCAACTCCGTCAAGCGGCTTTTCGGTCGGAAGATTTCCGCCGGCAGCCTTTATTGCTGTTGCGGCAATATCAAGTGAGATCACCTGCCTTGTATAAACAGTATCCAATGGCAAATGCCCTGGCCATACCATAAAGAAAGGCACCCTCAATCCACCTTCGTAGGGGTCGCTTTTTTGTCCTCTCAAAGGCCTGTTGTTTGTTATCGTCCCTGCATCCTTACCACCGTTATCATTAAAAAAGAACAACAGCGTATTGTCATAAATATCCCAGGATTTTAAGGAATCAACCAGTTTCCCTATATTATAATCCAGGCTATATGTCATTGCTGCATAGTCCTGCCTGTCTTCAATACATGGATCTCCATTAATACCGATACAGTCGTTAAATAGTACAAAGTCTTCTTCTTTCGATTGGTAGGGACTGTGTACAGCTGTATATGAAAGGTAAGTAAAGAAAGGCTTTTCAATATCAGACTGATCTTTCATCCAAACCAGTGCATCGTCGGTTAATACATCGGTCATATATCCTTCTGTAAGGTCATCCACCACCTGGTTACGCATCAGCACATCATCAGAAGCCAGATCTGCAGTGTGAAAATATGGCCTTGAGCCTGATAACAGTCCGTAGAAATAATCGAAGCCCCTGTTATTAGGATGGTGAGCATCTGTCTCCCCAAGGTGCCATTTACCAATTGCTGCAGTATTATAACCAAGTGGTTTAAGATGGTCGGCAATAGTAAGTTCATCGGGTTCCAGTCCGATATCATCAACTGTTCTTCCGGGGGCAAGATTAGATGTCGGGTTAAATTCACTTCCAAACCTGTTCCCATATCTACCGGTTATAAGTCCGGCACGTGAGGGGCCGCAAACCGATGACGTTACATAAGCCTGTGAGAAATAAACGCCCTCTGTCTTCAACTGGTCGATTTGAGGTGTCTGTATTACCTCTGATCCTGTAACACCCAGCACATCCTGGAATCCCCAGTCTGCATACCCTGCGTCATCTATAATAACAACAATGATATTTGGTTTTTCCTGGCCTTTCACTTTGAAAGGAGATACACCCAGGATGAGTATAATAAACCAATGGATATTTTTTACTGAAAAAATTCTCATCATTGATTTAATCTATAGATTGGACAAGAATTTTTGATGATTTGTACAGAGTTTCGGTATGATAGTCATACAGGCCATAAAAGAACACCCCACTCTCTAATCCTAATTCTGCAATTTTCATCACCTGCTGATTAACGACTGTTTGCTTCACTTTCATTTTACCCACTGAGTCGTAAACTATTAAGGTCACATCAGATTGCTCAGGTATATTAATTGTTAAATCCTGATCAGAACTCAAGAAGTTAGGAAATACTCCATAAGCATCTTCTTCCTTACAAGCAGATTCAACTTCTGAACCGTCAACAGGTCCGAAAAGTGAATAGATATAAGGACAATCGGGAAAACCTACGACAGGTTTTCCACAAAATTTGTATGCAACATAAATACCCAACCAGTATGGTCTTACCATCTCAGACTCCCAATCGTTGTACTTTTGAATCAGATCATTGACAATCGGATCTCCCAAACCATTATACAGATTATTCTTCTCGCCGGATCCATCCGGTTTCAATTTATAATATGCCGTATCTTCATCTGCAACACCCGGTTGTCCGTAGTGTATTATGATTTTATGCTCTTCTTTTTTAGCAACAGCCCATGAAGTATATTTTCTCCAAAAAAGATATTCGTGGGCAGTGATTGTTGAATCATGTAAAACAGGTATTAAATCCACACCATCAAGTCTCTTTTCCTGGGGCAGTTCACCGCCGGCAGCTTTAATCATTGTTGCTGCAATGTCGAGTGAAATAACCTGTTTTGTATAAACAGTATCTTTGTGAATATGGCCAGGCCAAACCATTAAGAATGGAACCCGATAACCACCTTCATAAGGGCTGCCTTTTCCTTCAAATAGTGTCCCGTTATCTGTAATGATTTTAGATTTTTTACCACCATTATCGTTGATAAAAAACAGTAAGGTATTGTCATAGATTCCCCAGTTTTTCAGAGAATCAATAAGTTTTCCGACATTCTGATCCAGGTTATATGCCATGCCGGCACAATTTTGCCTGTCTTCGTTGCAGAGCTTACCATTGGGCCAGGTAATACCGTCAAATCTTTCAAAGTCTTCTTGTTTTGCTGTATATGGTCCGTGTACAGCAGTGTAGGATAAATATGTAAAAAATGGATTTTCTGAGCTTTCTGATTGATCTTTTATCCATAACAATGCTTCGTCGGTAAGAACATCTGTCATATATCCTTCAGCCAGATCATCATATTCAAAATTTCGCATTAGCTGTTTCCATGGCTCCAGGTCATCGGTATGAAAATATGGTCTTGATCCACCGAGCAGTCCATAAAAGTAATCGAAACCGCGGTTATTGGGATGGTAGTTATCGATATCGTCGCCTACATGCATTTTACCAATAGCCGCTGTGTTGTAGCCCAGTTCTTGCATGTAGTTACCCAGCGTTTTTTCAGATGGATCGATGCCTACGTCGGCCATTGTTTTACCCGGAGAAGGAAAATTATCTGTATTATACTCAAAACCAAAGCGATTTTGATAACGTCCGGTAAGAAGTCCGGCTCTTGAAGGAGAACAGGTAGCACCTGTAACATAAGCCTGGGAAAAGTAAGTTCCTTCGCTCACCAGTTGGTCAACATTCGGTGTTTCAAAAATGGTTGATCCCTGGAATCCCCAGTCTGCATACCCGGCATCATCTACAACAACAACCAGGATATTGGGCTTTTCCTGGGAGTATATGCTTATTGCCTGAAAACCAAGGATAAACAGGAATAAGATCAACTTTGTATATGAAAACCTTTTTGGCATCAAAATATAAATAAAGAAGCAAGGGATAGTTCGATATCCCATGCTTCTGTCAAATACGTTTTACTGAAGAATTATTTTGGACACGGCTGATATGCCTTTCCTGTTTTTTGCCTCGATCATGTATAATCCTTTCGGGTAATCGGATAGATCAACATCCACCTCATTTTGGTCCACCGAAGCACGCTTTACTATTTGTCCGGTAATATTATAGACAGAGTAACTTGCAATAGATTCTAAACCGCTGATTTTAAAATTACCACTTGTCGGATTAGGATAAACGGAGAAATTCATTGCCTGAACTTCTTCAACTCCAACTCCCGTAATATCAACAACCATCCAGTTATCAACCCATGTATGCTTTGTGGGCCAGGTCGAAACAGAAAAAACGGTCATTAAAGTATCAGGATTTGGAGTGAACAAAAGGGAGTCTGTTTCCCAGAAAATTGTATCCCCGAGATTATTCACAACAGAATCAGCCAGCTTATTATCAGATTCATACGCCCAGACCTGAAGCTTAAGATTTTTTGCTGCAAAACTCTTTGCATTTACTACAAAGGCATAATCTTTCCCGGCTTCCAGCTCCAATTGCATAGATATTCCATAACCAGCATTAGAGGTTTTTGCAGCATAGGCATACTGGTTTACCTTTACGCCATCAACTGAGTCAGCCAAAATTTCAGTTGTCCTGCCCACATCATTAATAAACCAACCTTCAGCATCCGGATATGCAGTAAAGGACGGATAAACATCACCTTCTATTAAGATGTCGCCAACAAAATAGTCCTCAAAGTCATCTTCAAAAAGGACTGTTTGTGCATTTGTAATCATTCCAGCAAAAACAAAAAGGATTGCAATAAGTAAAATTTTTTTCATGATAATAGGTTTTTAATCAGTAAATAAAAATTCCAAGAAATTATTTTGTATTTGGTTTAAATTCAGCATAATACGTACCTAATGCCGTTAATCTTCCACTTTCATCCCATAATGCAGAGGAATATTGCTGAGGATCGGAGATATCTCCATGGAGCCATGCATAGCGCAGGATGTACGCTCTTTTTTCCAGCTCGGGTAATACACTCTTCATAAATTTCAGTACATCCCCAGGTGAGTACTGATTATCTTTAATAATCGTTGCAGCAGTATCAGTCAGGCTAAACCCGGTAATCCATATAGGTTTTTCATAAAGAAGAAATGCATCTTCGAGCTTATTTAAAAATACACCTGCCTCTGCTTCTGCATCTGTTTCTGTATCTGTATCGCCATGCCAGTGCATACTTATAAAATCAATGGTCAGCCCCTTAGCATCCACTGAATCCATGAAATCAACCATCCATTGGCTTTCGATATCTACACAAGCCGGACTGCCTAAAGGCAAACCTACTTCTTCCAACAAAGGCCAGAGTTCAAGAGCTCTTTCAACAGTCATGTTAGCCTTATCAACATTGTCAGGTTCATTAAATCCCAATAGATAGCTGATCTTTCCATCGTCTTTCAGTCCCTGCAGCTCTGTAACCAGGGCATTATCTATATTATCTCCTGAAATCGTAGGCACGAATTCAACATTTTCAGGCTCTTCAGCTTTCAACTCAGTTCCCTGTGAGAAATGCCAAAAAGGAGTCACTGAAGACACTTTATCCTGCCAATTAGTGACATCAGTAGGCATATATATACCTTTTTTTCCGGGAGCATCTTGTAACTCTGGTCTCTCAGGTGCTTCATGCTCATAAATCTTAAATTCACCACCTTCATATAAGCTTTCACAAGCCATAAATGATACAGTCATTAGCAAACCTGCCATCATTTTGAAGCTGAAAGAAAATATATTTAAACTTTTATGTTTCACGATTATTTAATTTTAAAATTAATGGTCATTATTTACCAACCAGGATTTTGTGACAGGCCTGAATTTATATATCTCTCACTTTGTGGAATGGGGTATAGATTCATGCGATCATCCCATGTGCGAGTTTCCAAATCAGTTTCAGTATAGGTATATCCTTCAAGAAAATTTCCTCCCACAGCAATTCCTTTAATATCTGTTGTTTCATCCCCAATCTTCCATCTCCTGATATCCCAAAAGCGGTGATCTTCGAATGCCAGTTCAACTCTTCTTTCATTTCTGAGCTTTTCACGAAATTCGCTTTTCGACAAACCTGCAGGAAATGGAGGCATACCTGCCCTGCCCCGAATCATATTTACAGCCGTTAAGGCAGGCATTCCAAATGTTCCGGCATCCACAGGTCCATAAGCCTCATTCATTGCCTCAGCATAATTTAAAAAAACTTCCCCCAATCTGAACAACACCCACTCGTGTCTTTTCGGACTAACCACAGGGCTCAGTTCAACACTTTCAATGACATATTTCTTAAGGTAATACCCTGTCTTTGTTGCATCCGGTTTCGGTTTTGCATTGGCTCCTCCGTACCATACTTCTATTATCTGTGATTTCCAGAGTGATCCATTAACAATAACTGTTTTTTCTAATCTTGGATCACGACCATCATAAGGATTATTAGGATCGTAGTCAGACAAGGGGTCAGAAATTGCTAGTCCATTTGCTGCCATTTCATAAGCATTTACCAGGTTTTGAGTCGGACAAGTACCTGTTTTTCCACCTTCATAACCAACGGGAAAGTTTGCTACTTCAAAGGATGAAGTTTCTTTTTGACGGACACTAAATATCAGTTCAGTGCTGGCCTCTTTATTCACAACGTCTTCGTAATTAGCTTCTAAGGAGTAAAATGCTGAATCAATGATAGTAAATGAAGCTTCAGCTGCATCGATCCATTTATTTACATCGTTGGTACTATTGTGCAAAGGACTGGCCATATACATCATGGTTCTTGCTTTAAGAGCCATTGCAGCACCTTTTGTTGCACGTCCCACTTCACTATTAGTGGAAAAACCAAAATATGTTGCTGGCAATTTTTCAATTACCGTATCACATTCAGAAATAATAAAATTTGCAACATCTTCAGCAGAAGCCCTGACTACCTGGTTTGCTTCTTCCGGGCTTAGTTCTTTTTCAATGATGGGAACACCACCATATCTTTTAAACAGTTCAAAGTAAAAATATGCTCTTAAGAACCTTGCTTCGTAGGGATACAGGCTGAATTGCTCCATTATTTCAGCATAGTCTTCATTCCATTTAAGATCATCCCATCTCTTTCCCTCTATTCCTTTTAAATACATATTAACATTATAAATGCCTGAATAGAGGTTTCCCCATTGTGCGTCAATTGTTTGTTGTGGACTCCATGTGCCATCATTAAAGCGACGAATGGATGACAGGCTGTTTACATGAACTGCTTCATCTGTTCCTGAAGCTCGCATGGCTCCGTCGATGCTGTTAAAATCGTGTTGCAATTGCGAATAAATGTATGTTAAGTATTTTTTTGTTCTGGAATACTCTCTGAATACATCCTCCTCAAGCATATAAGATGCTTCACTGTAATCCAGGTAATCACATCCTCCCAACAAGGCTAGCCAGACAATGGAAATTAAAGTTATTTTATATCGTTTCATATTGTTATCCTGTTAAATTAGAAACCAATGTTGACACCTAAATGATAAGAGGCAATTGTGGGGTAAGAGATTCCGGTTTGTTCCGGATCAAACACTTTGACATGATCAATGGAGAAGAGGTTCATTCCCCTGATAAATACTTTGGCATGTGAAAGTTTCATCCCTTTGACAATTGTTTCAGGAAGATTATAGTATATATTTAATAATCTGAGTTTCAGATAGCTTGCATCGATCAGCCAGATAGAATTTTGCCGGTAATTGTTTGCATTGTCTTCCAGGGACAATCTTGGCAATGTGGCATTGTCCATATCCTGGGGGACCCATCTGTTAGCAGAGAAATCAGAGATATTGGTTTTATTTCTCAGAGGCACGTAAACACTGTTGGTGCTGACATACAGTGTTTGATTGGTTATTCCCTGAAGTACAGCATCAAGGCCGAATCCTTTATATTCAAAACCAAGCTTTGCTGAATAATAAATTTCAGGATAGTCGCCGGAATATCCAATCGGACCTTCATCATAACTATCAATTACACCATCCGAATTTTTGTCATTGTACTTAATATCACCGGGCCTGACATTAGAAAATAACTGAGCCGGACTGTTAGCAATATCAGCAGAGTCCGCGAAAAATCCAATGGCCTCCAATCCAAACATTTGTCCAACCGGCAGGCCCGTACGCCTCATATAATCATACGGCCTGTACATTTCATTGTTATTTATGATCCTGTTTTTGCTAAATGAGAAAATACCACCCACATAATAGTTGAAGTTTCCAATCTCATCTTTCCATGTGATATCTGCTTCAAATCCAGTATTGTTTACTTCTCCGTCATTTTGTAGTGCAGTACCTATCCCAATAACACTTGAAATAATACCTTCAGAGTTAATAAGAATGTCCGTTCTCTTTTCGTGAAATGCATCAACTGTAAGGTTTAGCTTTTCGAACATCACCATATCGATACCTATATTCGATTTCATGGATTTCTCATAGCTTAATCCTATAGTTGCTAAACGTCCCGGTTTGATTCCGGAAGCTGAAGGATAGTTTGGTCCAAAGTAATAGGTACCACCACCTGTAAATTGTTGGTCGAATAAGTTTGAAGACATATAATCACTACCTGTTAAGCCCCATGAAGAACGCACTTTAAGAAAATCAATTGAGGAATTGTTGCTTAAAAAGTCCTCCCTGGAAAGTATCCATGCAGCTGACAAAGCCGGGAACAATCCAAATTTCTCACCTGATGGCAAAACGCTGCTTCCTGCATAAGAGAGGGTCATATCTGCAAGATATTTCCCATCATAAGCATAATGCACATTTCCGGCAAAGTTTTGACGAAGATATGTATTGTAATGCCCGTCAGGTACAAATTGATCCTGGTTGAACAGTACTGTGGCAGTTAAAAAATTCTTGTCAAATGACTTTTCATAATCCATTTTTGCCCTGATTGTTCCGTGCCTCCATTGGCTGAGTCCTCCTCCAACATCATTAAGGTCTTTTTCTTTTCCATACAGATTTGATATTGTATCAGTAATCATTCCTGTTTGCTCATCCCTGATAATATCTATACTTTCATATTCAAAAGGCTTTGTTTTTCCCTCATTAAAAGTTGCGGAGTTATCAAATGCTGTAGAGACTTCTGCTGACAAACCATCCAGAATTGCACCCAGATCCTGTTTAATGGTAATATCTCCAAGTAGTTCACGGGTAAAATCCTGTTTATAACCGGTAGCAGCAATTAAAGCCACCGGATTGTTCTTATAATTTTCAGTCCCTCCCCATATTCCGCCAATAGAATAAACGGGAAACGCAGCTGATGGAACATTATACATGGCATTCATTATGGAAGAGATACCTGCTCCGGGGTATTTCATATTAGACATTGAAGCACCCATGTTTACACTAACCAGGGTTGTTTTGGTAATGTCAACGTCAATATTTGTTCTTGCGTTGAACCTGGAGTATTTGATCTGGCTGTCATAGCGTGGATCAAGATCTGTTTGATTCAAAAAGCCTTCTTCCTCCTGATAGTTTATATTTGTAAAATACCTGATACTTTTACCACCACCTTTAAACTGTGCATTAAAATTACTTGATGTCCCATAATCCTTCAGGACTTCATCCATCCAATCGACATTTGGAAAAAAGTCAGGATGAGTACCATTTTGATAATCCTGCAGGTCCCATTCAGAATAAACAAAAGGATTGCCATCCATGGCACTGGCCTCATTCACAGCTTCGGCATAGGTGTAAGCATCCAGCATATTTGGTAGCCTGGTCGGGGTATTAATGCCATGCTGATAGGATACATCAACATTGAAACTCTCATATTCACCTCTTTTTGTTGTGACAACAAGAGCGCCATTAGCACCTCGCATACCATAAATTGCAAGTGCAGCAGCATCTTTCAGAACAGATACACTCTCAATCGCATCGAGGTTAATTGATTCAAGCGGACGCTCAAAACCATCTACCAATACAAGCATTTTGTTGTTACCTGTCGTTCCGATCCCTCTTATCATCATATTAGGATCACGGCTCCATGGTGCTCCTCCGTTTTGAAGAACAGTTAAACCTGCTAACTGACCATACAAAGCATTTTCGGGGTTAATAACACTGTTATTCACTAATTGATCCGTATATACTGTACTAATGGCGGATGTCAGATGTTCAACTCTTTGTTGATTTCCAAGCCCCCAGTTAACAGTTTCCCTATATCCGGTAAGGATGTAATCTGCACCATCATCCTTCAAAGAATAGCTTTCAGAAAGCAATCCAGCCTTAATCAACAGAATATCGCCGCTATTTCCATTAATACTGAAAAATCCATCATTATCAGAGACAGTCAGAATTTCCGTCCCTTCAATGCTTGCAACAGCACCGCTTACTGATTTACCTTCCGAATTTATAATACGTCCATTTACCATAGACTCCTGGGCAGAAACACCCTGAATAAATATCCACCCCAAGAGGCAAAGGACCATATATTTCTTCATTATACTCTTCATCAGCATCATTTTTACCATCCTGGATTTTGAACTAAACCATAGTCTTTAAACACTTCACTGGGAGGAAAGGCACTTAAGTACCACTTGGGTGACCAGTTCTCCTGCCAATATCTCGGAGGCAGATCTACTATGGTATATGTAAAACTCGAATCAGCAGGAACCAGATTTATTTCTATTCCATGCAATTTTTTAGTAAAATCTTCTTCGCGCTTCCATCGTACCAGGTCGAACCATCTAACCTCCTCATAACCCAGTTCTTTTGCCCGTTCTTCTAATACTGCCTCCCTGAATTCCAGGTGTGACAAGCCTGCGGGTAATCCGTTAAGTCCTACACGTGCCCTCACATGATCGACATACTCATAAGCCTTGGCAGTTGGGCCGCTATTGGCCTCGTTAAGGGCTTCAGCTGCCGATAAGTAGATTTCAGCCATCCTGAGATAGGGCCAATGAACTATTGAATTGTAGGATGTGGCAGTGTTGTTTTCTAAAAGGAACTTCCTTAAACCATAGCCGGTTTTAGTTTTTCTTGTTGTGAATTTAGTTCTTTCTCTTCCGCCTATCCAATTTTCAGCTGTTCTTCCCTGGTAAGAGTCTCCATTTACCAGTGCTGTTTCATATAATCGCGGATCGCGGTTTATAAATGGATCTGTTGGATCGTAGCCTGATGCAGGATCTGATATTGGAAGGCCATTGTCCATACCAAACATTTCAGCATATTCATGTGTAGGTATACCAGCACCATAATTGAAAGAGGCCTGGTAGAAATAATAACTTTTGGACCATCGCGAACCAGATTTAAACCTGTCGCGTACGGAAATAAGTACTTCTCCATTTCCTCGCGCATAATACGCATCCTGAAAGTCCTGCCTGTGATCGCCGGTATTTACCAGGCTATAGGCCCCATTGCCCTCCACTGCATCAATCAATTCTATTGCTGCCTGTGCTGCATCGTCCCATAAGGAAGGATCTTTACTTCCGAACCAGACCATCAGTTCCTGGGCTGCCTCTCCGTCTAAATAGGGCACATCATCATTAAACAGCGGACTTGCTGCAAATAACAGTAAACGGGCTTTTAATCCCATTGCAGAAGCTTTTGTGAGTCGTCCGTCCCAGTTGCTGAGGTCTTCTACCTGCCATGGCAGATGCGGAATAGCCAGATCAATAATATTTACTATTGAATCAACCATATCACGTGCTTTTAAGCGGGGCAAGTAGGTGTCTTCGGCAGGAGTATAAGCATGGTCTATCCATGGTACGCTACCCAAATGACGAAACATATCAGAATAGAAAATTGCGATTAATACACGTGCTTCAGCTTTCAACATTTCAATTTCTTCTGTTGAAGCATCAGGAACCCTGCTGATATTTTCAAGAAAAATATAACATTTACGGATACCCACCCAGGTATTACTAGTAATGTAATTGAAAATTGTTGCTTTGCCAGGATATTCTTCCGTACCTGCAGCATATTGTCCGTTATAATATAATCTCATGGCACCTCCGTTATCATCAAAAGCATGAGCAAGGTCGGTTAAAGCTTCCAGTGGATCATTGCCTGCACCACTAACCTGGGCATCACCTCGCCTGGTTAATATTCCGTAATGCATGTCATCATATGCTCCCCACAGAAAGCGTTGGGCATACTCTATTCTCGAGAATACGGTATCAATATTCACTGTTATGGTAGGGGGCCGCTCAAGTGCTGCATCACCAAATTGATACTCATCACAAGACGACAGGATGAGACTCACAAATAAGATTAATATAATGTATTTGATTTCTTTCATCGCTTGTATAATAGTTTATTAAAAATCAGCTTTAAGACCAAAATTGTATATTTTCATCAGGGGGTAACTTGCTGCGCTGGATGCATTTGCCTCCGGATCAGAAATCTTTATATAATCAAAGGTCAGGAGGTTTGATCCATTGACATAGATTCTCATCTTTTTAACGCCGGCTTTTGATAAAAAGCCTTTCTTAAAACTATATCCTATTTCCATGTTCCTCAATCTCAGGTAGGATGCATCCTTAAGCCAATAATCAGATGTTTTGCTATTGTGTCCGTCACCAACAAGTGTCATTCTTGGATAAGTAGCTGTTTCAGCTGTTTCCGGGGTCCATCTGCCATCAGCCATATACTGGAATAATGACCTGTTATTCTGGTCTCCGAAAGCATCCTTGAAAACACTTCCGAGTGCCCGGGTTACATTGGTTGCGCCTGCCCATGACATGGAAAAGTCAAATCCCTTGTACTGCGCCCCCATATTGAGCCCAAATACATATTCCGGAACCCGTGAATATCCAATGGCCCTCACGTCAAGCACATCTACAATGCTGTCATTATTTAAATCTTTATATTTCAGGTCACCCGGACTTGGATCAATGAGGTGGTCGGGAACATAATTGTCCGGATCAAGATCTTCCTCGGTAAAGTAACCATCAAACACATAACCAAATGGTGTATTAACCGGATGCCCTGTTATCTGCATATATGGTTCAGGCATGGTCAATTCATCCATGTACAGAACTTTATTCCTGGCAAAGGAGACATTGGAATTGATCCAATATCTGAGATCACCACGTTTATCTCTCCATTTGAGCTCGATTTCGTATCCCTTGTTCTCCATTTCTCCTATATTCACAGGAGTTAGCTCAAATGCCATTATACCAGGTAACGTTTGACGAATTGCCAGGATATCATTTCGATATTCACGGAAAAGATCCACATTTACTGCCAATCTTGAATTAAGAAACCAGGTATCAATGCCAATATTCTGCTTGTGTGCGGTTTCCCAGGTTACATCCGGATTGCCAATGGCCATCTCTAAGGAGATAGGCTGATTGGCAGGGTTATCTGTACCAAAACTATATCCTCCTGAACTCAACCTATAGGGACCTCCCAGGTAGAGAAAACGACTCTTACTATATTTATCATTTCCTACGATACCATAAGAACCACGAATTTTAATGTAACTGATGAATCCAATATTCTGCATGAAAGATTCTTCAGAAATGATCCAGCCTAATGATCCTGCAGGAAACCAGCCATATCTGTTTTCAGGTGCAAAATTCTCAGAACCATTGTAACCCATGTTAAACTCAGCAAGGTATTTGGTGCTGTAATCGTAAGTGACTCTTCCAACAACACCAACAACACCCGTTGGGATATCCTTATAGTCCAGATTTGGGTAATATGTTTTACGCTGATTATAAAGCAATAAGCCGCCTACATTATGGTTTCCAATTTTCCTGTTATAGTTAAATCCATAGTCAACGTACCAGTTACGACCTCTCCCTTTTGACTCACCATACGATAAAATACCATCCTCACCACTTTTTCTATAAACAATTGTCTTATCCTCCGGAACCATGTCATATTGACGATAAAGAGCATCAGCAGGATCCAGGTGAGCCATATAATATGGCACGTAAGAAGCTTTGGTAGTATTACGTGTTTTATTGTGGGAATACTTGGTATTGTACGCAAACTTAAATCTAAAATTCAAACCCTTGATCATTTTTCCAAGATCCTGCTTTAGATCTATGTCAAAATTTAGTGAATTGGTTGTGGCATTCCTATAACCTCTTCCATAAAAAGGTGTCAGGCCCTCTTTTCCACTGAATGAAATATAATCCCCGTTACCTTGAATCCACTGGCCATCAACTATCCCGGATCCTGAAAAGGGGACCGCATCGTTGATCATACGAAACAAATTATTCACTCCATTTTGAGTAACCGGCTCATTCTTGACACCCAAATATCCACCTATTGAGACTCCAATATCAGTTGTATTGGTAGCTTTAATATCTATATTTGACCTGTAATTATACCTGTTGTACGAAAAGTTATAGTCATAATCTTCTTCAAAGGTTTTGAAAAGTCCATCCTGAGAAAGAACCCCCACAGACAAAAAGTACTTTACACGTTCTGCTCCCCCTCTAACACTCACATTATTTCTCGATTGCATAGCACCCGGTTTCATGATATACTCAACCCAGTCTGTATTTGGAAAGATAAGCGGATCTGAACCCGTTCTAAAAGCTTCAATAACATGGGGTCGGAAAAACAGATCCTGCTCACCAAAACCATCATTGGTCTGGGCCTCATTATACATTTGAGCATAAGTATAGCTATCTGCCATATCGTTTAAGCGTGTTGGTTGCTGCATACCAACTGAAGAGGAAACGGAAATTGTTGCTTTACCGTCTGTTCCTCTTTTTGTACTTACTATTATAACTCCATTGGCTCCCCTGATACCATAAACTGCTGTTGCAGATGCATCCTTCAATACCGTAATACTCTCAATCTCACTCGGGTCAATCTGGGCAAATGGCCGTTCAACGCCGTCAACAATATAAAGAGGAGTAGCATCATTGAAAGTTCCTATGCCCCTGATAAATAATTCAGGTTCATCCTCACCGGGCTCTCCCGACACCTGAACAGATGTTAATCCGGTGACTTTCCCTGCCAATGAATTTGCAACTGAGGCAACCGGTGATTTAATCAGTTCATCTGATCCAATCGAACTTAATGCACCGGTAATAGTCACTTTCTTTTGCGTGCCATAGGCAACAACCTGCACCTCGTCAATATCTGTTGCAGACTCCTCCAGAACAACATTTAGTTCCGTCCTTGAAGCAACCGGCACCTCCTGTGTTTGCATTCCGATGTAAGAATAGGTCAATGTTTGTCCAACGCTTACAGGTATTTCATATATACCGCGCATATCTGTGACTGTTCCGATGGTAGTCCCTTTAACAACCACTGTCACTCCCGGCAATGGTTCTCCGTTTGTATCTGTTACCTTACCACTTACTTTTGTTTCCTGGGCGTAAGCATTGCCCATGAACAGTAGCAGAGCGGTAAAGAGTCCGATAAGTTTAATTAGGTTTGGATTTCTTTTCATCTATCAGCTATGAATTGTTATCAATCTGTTTTGTTTTATCTCTCTTAACCTGCTTAAGAATCATTTGAATTAAGCAGGTTAAGAATTATATAAATATCATCATAAGCACGATTATGAAAACCAACAAAATAAAGTATAATGTCAACTTTACAGTTTTTGTTCTCTTTATTTGAAGTTCTGCTTCACGATCTGTATTGTCCATCTTACTCATTAAATTTTCTGTATCTGCAACTATAACTAATTTGGATAATACAAATTTCGTCTATAAATAATTGCTATCGATCCACGGATTTTCAAATTATGGGCATATACGGTCAATCAGAGAATATTGGTATTCTCAAACAGGGGGGTTAATTCTTTCGCATCATTTTCTATACGCCTGTACATCATTGCTTTATAAAGCTTCCTGTTATCGCAAGAATAGAGCATGAATATCCAGTTTTAAACAAAGAAGGCTTTTCAGTCAGCATAAACGGACATACACATCATTTCACATATCATGAAGCAGGCAGCCTGGGAAATGCTTATCCTGTTGTAATAGGCAAATTTATGCAGCTCAAAGTGATCGGCTTTGACGGTGGCATTCTGGGTGACTACAATCTATAAAGGGTAAAATCCCCTTATTTCCTATTTTTGTTCTCTGTACTCCATAGGATTCATTTCAAAGAGTTTATTAAAATTTCTTCGGAAGCTTTTTATATCCATGTATCCTACAGATTCACATATTTCCGACACGCTCAGTTGACTATCAGTCAGGTATTGAGCAGCTCTTTTTAAGCGTATGGTCTTGATGAGTTCGCCGGGTGTTTGTTGCGTCAGTTTCTTTGTTTTTCGGTAGAAAGTAGATGAACTCATTGCCATTTCCGAAGCCAGCCTATCTGAATTAAAATCGAAGTCTCCAATATGTTTTTCTATTACTTTGATGGCTTTCTCCAGGAATTTGCTTTCTTCACTGCTTATCTCAGCATCATTAGGTGCCAGTGTCACTTTCTTCGAAAATCTTGCTGCTAATTTTTTACGAGTAGACATAAGCGCCTTAACCTTCTCAATCAGCAACTCGGGATCAAATGGCTTTGTTAGATAAACATCAGCTCCCTTGCGTGTTCCGAATAATTGATCTTGTGGGCTTCCTTTTGCAGTTAATATGATGACCGGGATGTGCGAAATTGTATCATTCGACTTAATTCTCTGGCACAATTCGAAGCCATCCATTAATGGCATCATCACATCTGAAATAACCAGCGATGGCTTATATTCAATGGTTAATTCAATACCTTCTAAACCATTTCTTGCTTCAAGCACATTGTATTGCTCTGATAATAAATCCACCAGGTATGAGCGCACCTCCTCATTATCTTCAACAACAAGGACCATCTCTCCTTTTATTCCTGTGTTGACCGAGCGCGTTCTTGCATTATTTTCATATGTCACATCCCTGACATCAATTTGTCTTTCATCATTTTCTATAGCAATTTCATTGCTTGTCAGGTGTTCATCTCCTTTCCTGAGAATTACCGTGAAAGTTGTAAGGTCATTGACTATGCTGTTAACAAATATCTCTCCTTTATGTAAATCTATATAATTCTTAACCAACGTCAATCCAATTCCTGAACTTCCACTTGCATGGTGATCTCCGGCCTGGTAAAAACGATCAAATATGTGAGCAATATCTTTTTTGTGGATCCCTTTTCCATTGTTAATTACTTTGAAAGTAATATTCGAAACAGATTCCTCAATCTCCAATTTAACTTCAGCCGGGTCACCAGCATACTTAAATGCATTTGAGACGAGATTATTTAGAATAACACTCATCTTATCAGGATCTATATAACAATTCCAATTATTTCCTTTGAATGTTTTTTCAAATAAAATATTCCTGCTTTGAGCTAACTCTTCAAAGCTTTTCAATGACCTGTTCAGGAAATCTTTGAAATTGGTTTCAGAAGCTGCAAGTTTGACTTTTCCGGCCTCCATCTTTCTGAATTCAAGCAACTGATTTATCAGTGAATACAAGCGATTGGCATTTTGATACATCAATCTCAACCTGGATTTATAATATTCTGGTTTTACTTTTTCCTGACCTTTGGAGATTAGTTCATTGATCGGCGCCAGTATCAATGTCAAAGGCGTACGCAATTCATGAGAAATATTTGTAAAAAACCGAAGTTTATATTCATTTAGTTCAGTCTCCTGCTCTCTTTTTATTCGTTCTAATTTCAAAGTATTCCTGAGTCGCTCCTGTTTTATGCCAAACAAACTAATCAATGACACCAGGGAAATGATCAGAATCAAATAAATAACTGCAGCATACCATGTTCTCCACGGTGCAGGTGTTATCTTTATTTCCAGGTCATAGCTGTTATTACTCCATACGCCATTGCTATTTGTACCCATTAAATGTAAAATATATTCTCCGGGATCCAGGTTGCTGAAAGAGATATGCCGGCGCGGGCCGATCTTAATCGGCTCTGTATCACGATCTTCAAGCCAATATGCATACTGATTGCGTTCCGGCGCTTTATAATCCAATGCAGCAAATTCAACTGAAAATTCTTTTTCCCTGTAGCCCAGTTCCAACTTTGGAAGTTCATTAATATTGGTCTGCAAAAGACCATCTTTTGAAATGAGCAAATGCTTATTTAGAACCTTGATGTCTGTGATAACAATTGGGGGCTCTTTGTGATTAATCTCAATTTCAGAGGGATAAAAGAAAGTCAAATTTGAGAATCCCCCGAAGTACATTTTTCCATACCGGGTTCTACAACTGGATGATTCAGAAAAATCAGATTCTCCAACACCATCAGCTTCATCGTAATTCCTGAAGGTTTCTGTCTCCATATCGAACTGTGATATACCTGTATTGGTACTGACCCATATATTCCCTTTATCATCACTCATAATAGCATTGATATAATCATCGGGGAGACCATCACTCATGTTATATTGAACCATTATAGAATGCCCTGGTGACAATTCCTCTATTTTAGTCAAACTACATGGTGTTCCAATCCATAAGGTATTATTCCTGTCTGTATGAGTACACAGAATTATCTCACAAAGAGATGAAGTATTGCCGGTGATGATCGAATCAAGAGGCAGGAAGCTGGAATCAGCTGATTGATATAGAAACAGGCCGCTATAAGTACCAACCCATAATCGGTCTTTCAAATCAAAGTTTAAAGAAGAAACCCTGTTATTAGTTATCTGGTTTTCTTCTTCCGAGCTCTTAAAAACTCTTATGAATTGAAAGTGACTTTCTTTTTTATTGAACAGAAATAGCCCATTATGCTGCGTGCCAATCCAAAGTTCATTACCCTTTAAAAGAATATCATGGGCTTTTGTGATTTGCAGCAAATCAGGACTGTTAAAGACTTCAGCTGCGAGAACTAAAACTTTTGTTCCATCATTTTCTTTTTTAATAATATACACGCCATCATTGATGCTAACCCATACAAGTCCAAGCTCATCCTGGTAAATATCTCTAACAACCAACCTGGTTTTATGATACAAAGGATCACCAACTTTAAATCCAATACTAATTAATTGATCTTCATTTTCAAGAATAAACAGGCCGTTTCCTTTGCTGCCTATCCATAACAGTCCATCTGTATCCTCAAGCACAGCATTGACATGAAGATTCAGTTCCTTATTGTAAGTCTTCCCTTCTAAAGAATGAAATTTTTTCTTTTCTGAAAGTCTGACAATACCTCCTCCATCAGTTCCAACCCAGATGTCTCCCGCTATATCCTGGTAAATATCCAATACAACATCATAATCAATACCGGGATATTGCTCTCCACCGGGTTTAATATCAATTTTCGTAAATATTTTGTCATTTTTATCAAAGCGATAAAGTCCGCTGCCCCATGTTCCTACCCATAGGAAGCCTTTATCGTCACTCACTAATGAATAGGTGCTTGTTTCATTCCTGGGCAAAGAATACTTTTCGAAACTATTATCAATATGATTGTAACGGACCAGTTGCATTCCCCATCCCACGAACCATAGATAAGGACCATCTTTATCTTCAACAATCTGCGTAATATCCCGATACTCCCCAGTGTTATCAATGAGGGAAAATTGCTGGTTGGAGGTGAGAAAACTTAAACCAGTAGCAGATCCCAAAAACATAGTGCTGTCTGCTGCCAATAGAATTGAATTGATACGATTCCTGTTGGAAAAATGACTTAGTGAGTCTTTCACAGTGTTATACTTCAATAAGCCCCCGTTCATGGTCCCAATCAACATATTTCCTTCCAGATCTTCCTGGAAGGAAACAGTTCTGTAAGCCCCCAGTTCAAGAGAATCATGAGGTTTGAAGAATTTCTCTTTTGTAATTTGATAAACACTATATCCTCCGGACTTTGTGCCAATCCAAATATCTCCCTTCCTGTCCTCGTAAAGCTCTTCCACTGATGGATTGTTCAGCCTATTCGACCCCTCTGATCCGGGCTTGAAGTGCTTAAACTGGTACCCATCATAGCGATTCAAGCCACCGCGTGTGCCGAACCACATAAAACCATACTTGTCCTGAAGAATGGAAGTCACTTCATTTTGGGATAGTCCATCTTTCACTGAAAGGTAACTTACCTGGTATTCCTGGGAATAAATAGTGATTGGAGAAAGGATAAAAGCTATTACTAAGCTTGTTAACTTCAGGTTAGCAAATATTCTCTCTTTCTTCATCATGGATTCTTTAAAGCAAAACTAGGCTAAATTATTATATACTTCGTCAATCGAAGAGCTAATCTCATTCGGGGTTAGTTCCCCGCCGCTTGCGGCGGGGAGGTTCATATCTGACTTTCCAGTTAGTATAAAGCGGTCACGATTTACAGAGAACCAGACCATCGCCGATATAGTAATTCATTGTGGCTTAGGTAATTTTACAGAAAGAAAGATGCATAACTCCATTTTATGTACTCAATGGAACTTTATGGCATGATTCTTTTCATTTGAGTGTACCCTCTTTTTGTCATTCCCAGGTAGAATTGAATAGCTCCATATTATTTGCTTTCCATTTCCACACCCAGCTTATATAGAAATAAGGCAGAAACAATACCAATTCTGTCCTTATCTGCACCAACAACTAAATGTATTCATACTGAGCATTTAAGTAATACAGGATATTGCCTCAATGTATTGATATGTACATATAATTTATATATCTTACAGGTATGAAAACAACATTGAACATAGACGATCAGATTCTTAGTAAGGCGTCCAGGCTTACGGGTATTTCAGAGAAAACAGCCCTGGTCAGGCGGGGATTGGAAGCTTTGATAGCTCAGGAGAGTGCTAAACGGCTTGCAGCGTTAGGTGGTAGTGAAAAGAGTCTGAAAAGCATCCCAAGGAGAAAATCGGCATCCGAATGATTTTGGTCGATACTTCTGTCTGGATTGATCACCTTCATTATGTAAATGAGGATTTAAAGGAATTACTACTTACGAGTCAGGTTTGCATCCATCCATATATCCTAGGTGAATTAGCTTGCGGGAATATATCCAATCGAAAAGAAGTCCTCTCACTTCTCAGGGCGCTCCCAAGAATTGATGCAGTGCTGGATGAGGAAGTATTCGTATTGATTGAAGACAGGAAGCTTTATGGAAAGGGATTGGGATTTATTGATGTTCATCTTCTTACATCAGCTTTGATTCATCATGTCTATATCTGGACAAAAGACAAATCTCTACAGCGGGTAGCCAGAGAATTTGGAATCAGCATGTAAGGTACTCATAGTAATAGTAATGCAACATCCATCCACATATCCACCCCATCCCACAACGGCCTGTTCGACATCACCCGGGAAGTGGAAGCGATTGTCTCCGAAAGCGGTGTGCAGTCAGGCCTCGTAAACGTTTACGTCCAGGGCGCCACAGCTGGAATAATGATTCAATTCATTTGAATGTACCCTCTTTATAGAACGATGGTGGCATCAACCGATGTGTAAGGAATTGCTGGATAGTAAACTTTAGTAAACAAAAAAAGGTTGACTATAGTGTGTTTGATGGTAAACCTTTGTAAATTTGTTTTAGTTTACTATTAGGAGTGCAATGCATGAACTGACACAAAATCTATGGGAACGTTATGGTTTCTCTGCGAATCCCTTTGATACAAGAGCGCTTTCATTGAGCCAGGGAGCTTGGCTTTCTGTCAACAATGCATATGTGTCGAGG
>JBDLIX010000035.1:0-38611 GCA_039714655.1 Bacteroidota bacterium | reverse complement strand
AACCATGAAAATCTATAACGATAACAGCCGCAGAGAATTTTTAAGGAAACTTATTGCAGGTACTTCCATGATGGGTATGGCCCCTGTAATGAGCAGCCTTCAATCATGTACCAGCACAGGAACCACCCTGAAAATTCCCCAAAGACCCTTTGGAAATACCGGTGAAATGGTAGGCATCTACAGCCTGGGAGCCCAGGCAACGGTAGAGCAGGTGGGAATGAAAGATCAGGCCATTGAAATCGTAAACCAGTGCATTGACCTGGGTATTAATTATATCGATACTTCAGCCTGGTATGGAATGGATGGCGATGACAGTGGAGGGGATGAAGTGAGAGGGACCAGCGAAAGGCATGTGGGTGAGGTAATGAAAACCCGCCGAAGTGAGGTATTCCTGGCCACCAAGACCCATGACCGCAGTTATGACGGGGCCATGCGGCATCTGGAAAGTTCATTAAAGAACATGCAAACCGATCAGATCGACCTCTGGCAGATCCATAACATCAAGGGAGGGGGTAATGAAGACATCGATTTCATCTTTTCCGATGAAGGGTGTATGAAAGCACTGGTTAAAGCGCAGGAAGAAAAGGTGGTCCGGTTCCTGGGCATTACCGGTCATGCCGATCCGGATCCAATGAAGGAACTTGTGGATCGTTATCCTTTTGATGCCGTCCTGATGGCGCTGAACGCGGCAGACAACCATTACAATTCATACATTGAGAAACTACTTCCCACAGCTGTGGAGAAGAATATGGGCATCATCGGAATGAAGATCCCTGCCCGTGACAGGATCTTCTCTCACGGCGGGATCATCACCATGAAAGAGGCCATGAGTTACACCATGTCGCTCCCCATCAGCACCATCATTGTGGGTATTGATAAGATTCCGGAGCTTGAAGAGAACATCAGGATCGCACAGGAGTTTGAACCCCTGACAGCCGACGAAATGGTTGCCATTGAGGATAAGGTAAAGCCCCATTATGAGCACCTGATGTTTTATAAAGGGCTCTCCGATTGGCCCGAAGTGTGGTCAGGCAACAATGTATAGTCCATCCTGATCAATCCTGGATGACCAACCTCCCGGACCGGATCGCCCCTCTGGAATTTTCCAGTTTGAAGAAATAGAGACCATCGCTCAACCCATCTCTACGGAAAACTACCGTGTGGTTTCCCGCTGGGAAATGTCCCAGAGACTCCATGCTGACCACCCTGCCCTGACTATCAATTACAGTCAGTTTCATCCTCTGGTTTTCATTCAGTGTGAACTGTATGGTGGTTGAACGGGAGAACGGATTCGGGAAAATATTGAACTGTTGCACCATTGGCTTTCCCATTCCCACTCCCAGGATGGTGATCACCTCAGGCTCGGAGATGTTCCCGGCTGAGTCAGTCGCATACAACCAGTACAAACCGTTCTCCAATCCTGAAACAGTAATATCCAGAGTCACCCCGGCCATAGCGACTACCGAGTCAATGCAGGCCTCACGAATGGCAGCCAACTCAGCTCCGGTACCCTCAACCGTAAGATAAATTTTCCCGTCTTCCGAACTAACAGCTGCAACAGTACCCTCCTGGTAGATCGAATCGGTGGCCTCCAGGGTAGGTGCCAATGTGTCCGGCAAGGCCAGAGTTGTACCGATAACAGGAATGGATTTTCCACTTTCATTGGGCACATGATCAAATGCGGACACTGTGATCAGATAGTCGCTGTTTGCCTTCAAACCTGCTACAACATAACTTGTGTCTGTGGTAACTCCAAAGAACGTACCATCAACAAATACGCTGTATCCCTCTACACCCACACTATCCTCGGAAGGATCCCATGAGACATTCAACGAATTGACGGTAGATCCGAGTACAGTTACACCGGTCGGTGTTGTCGGAGCCTCCCTGTCGTCCAAAGGGTCATATTCCGAGATCCGCATATCCACAGTGGTGATGGAATGGGGTGAAATGGTGAGGAGAGAGTCGGTCATGGAACCCTTCAACTGACAATTTTCGCTGCTGGAAGTGGTGTAGATGGCAGACTCATGGATGCGGTAACCTGGAATAGTTACATGCAAATTCAGATCTTCGGTATCCGACCGGTTGATTACCACACAGGCAGCTGAGTCTCCGGTGGGACTGACAAAAGTCAATGTTGCCCCATTGGTACCGGTTAAGGAATTTCCGGTCATTTGCCAACCAGGATGAATGAATGCGGAGAACTGCTTAAATGCAAAAAAATCCTTTGTTTTTGTATACCCTTTTTGCGGATCGATCCATTGGGACTGGTCCCATGGAAAATCGAGCTGAACCAGACCCCCCTCGTTCCAGATCAGGTCCCAATAGAGGTATGCAACCACCTGTTCGTCGTAGAATGACTTGTAGATCAATCCGGCCAGGGAGAACCAGTCTCCCCGTGAATACTCACTCTGGAAATGTGGTACTTCAGGATGGAAATCTCCTACTTTTGAAAACTCTGATGAAGCAAAGGGATTGTTTTCGTCAACCCCATGGTAAAGATGATGGGCAATTCCATCCAGTTTAGTCAGATCAAGGCTATTCACATAATTCTCCACGGAGTTATAACCGATGCCGACTGTTTCAGGTCCCAGGATCTTTGGTGTCTGATCCCTCATATTAAGGGTGTCATACACCGCATCAAGTGCTTCATTATACCCCGCAATGGTATCGGAAGCATTGATCACTTCAGCTGGCTTAAACAGGCAGGTTTCCCAGCTTGCCGACCAGTCGGGCTCATTTTGTATGCTAATATATGCAGGGTATATTCCGTGAGTGTTGTACTCATCCAGTGACTCTCCCCACCACTGCGCAAACCCGGCATAGTCAAATTCAACCGAACCACTGCCGGCGGTGTACCTTAGTGTACCGCCATTCTTGCGGTCCCCTGTATTCTTTAGATATCCGGGAGGCCCCCAGGAGGTAGCAAACACAGATATGGGATATCCCAGTGCAGTTTCAGAAGCAGTAACATACTCCTGAACCCTCTCCACCATATCCGGATCATAATCGTAAGCATTCCTTACACGAAGTATATCCAGGCTCAGATCGCCAAAGATCGCCTGGTAAATTTCACTTTTCTTTGGGTGCGCATTTAACCAGCTCTCATAATAGGCCAATGAGGCCCCGAATCCAACCACAGTTTGATAGCTCTCTTGTGGGTGAATGGATAACATCTCCTGTACCCCACCCTGGGCCATTATAAATTTTGTTCCCATTCCCAGGAGAAAGAGAATTGAATGGAAGGTTCTTCTCACATGAGTACAATTCATTCCCGTATCATGATTAAAAACAGTGATTCTAAGGTGCTTCAGATTTTCCGGACAGATAAAGATAACTTAAATCATTTTGCACGATGCTTTAAAATATTATCTATTTTTAGTCATTAAGGAGACTACATAATGGTGCAAAAAGGCATTCCAAAATATTATGGATTAAGAATTTATCTATCTTCCTCCATCCTCTTTTTCTTTCTTGTCATTCCATTTCTTTCCTTCCTTGCCTTTCAGAGTGTACCGAAATTCATGGCTGAAAAGCCCCATCCAGATAAAGAGGCAAGGGCACTGGCCGACTCCCTGGGTATTACCCTTGACTCTCTCAAGAATTTCAATGACCTGGATATGGACAGTCTGGTTAGCAGAGCCATTGTTATGGGTGAGTATTATGCAGACAGTGTGGCTGCCGGAAAACTGGATGCGGATGTTGCGATTGCTGAAGAAGGACAGGAAGATTCCCTCATTGGGACTGAACGTGATGGACCTTTTGGCACTTATTTCCTGCTACTATTTCTGCTGACATTGCTGAGTTATCTGGCAGGCTTCATCTATAACAGGCGTTTCAAAAAGTATTTTAAACAGAAGCGGTCGGGAAGGGAAGTACCCGAAAAGTTGCATGCTTTCTGCAAAAAGCAGCTATTCCTTACTCCGGTGGTAAATGCCATTATACTGAGCATGCCCAGTATAATTATCTTTATCTATTCTGTGATCGCTATCACAACCAAAGCTTCCTTTGAAGGGGAAGCCGAACGGGGGCTTTTCATACAGCTCCACTACCTCACACTGGTGGCTACCATCCTTGAATTCCTTTTTGTCTATTACTGGCAAAAACACCGGGTTCATATTAAGTATATCGAACATATCTATTCAGACACTGAGCTTCGCAAACAGGTATTCCGCCGAAAAGGAGGGAAGATCAGGAACCGGTTAATGGTGGCCAGTGGCATGACCACTTTCCTTCCGCTGGTCATTGTAGTGGTCTATCTCATCCTGAGTCTGACATCATTGAAAGAACTGGAGATTGATAAACTGTCCAAGGAGCAACGTGAGATTCTGATCGGCCCCTGGAGTAAAGTAGTAAATTCGGATAATGAACCCTTGTCATATGAAAAATATGAGAAACTGTTCTATGTAAATGCTGTGGACTCCATCGTAATGTTTGCAGGAATTGGGAGCGGGATCATTGTTTCATTGATTTACCTTCTGCTGTTCATTAAGTGGACCAACCAGGATATCACCCGGCCGGTGAAAGAGCTTCTGGCAAATATCCGGAACACTAGGGGAGCTGAAACCGGACATTATACAATTGTGCGTACCAACGATGAAATAGGAGAGCTGGCAGAGGGGTATAATGAAATGACAGGAAAAATCCATGAGTATGTGGCGAGCATTTCAAAGATGAACCGGGAGCTGGAAGAGAAAGTAAAGGAGAGGACCAACGAGGTGGTGATGCAGAAAGAGGAGATCGAGGCACAAAAAGAGGAGATCGAGGCGCAACTGGACCTGGCCACCCTTCAGAGGGATACCATTACACGTCAAAAAGATCAGATCCTCGATAGCATTCGCTATGCAGAAAGAATTCAGTCAGCCATTCTTCCTCCCATAGAATACCTGTCTGATAACCTGACCGATCATTTCATTCTATTCAAACCAAGGGATATTGTGAGCGGCGATTATTACTGGACCACCACCCAGGGTGATAAATTAATGGTTGCGGTGGCCGACTGTACCGGCCACGGGGTGCCGGGGGCCTTTTTAAGCATGCTTGGCATCTCCTCCATGAATGAAATCGTTACCAGAAGTGGATCCATCCATGCCAATCAGATCCTGGAACAACTGAGAACCTTTGTAATAACATCATTGCATCAAACCGGCTCCAGGGGAGAAACGCAGGATGGGATCGAAATCGCACTCTGCATCATCGATACCCGGAAAAAGGTTCTTGAATTTGCGGGTGCAAAAAGGCCATTGTACATCATTAGAAAAAATGAACTTATGCACATACGGGCCGACAGGATGCCCATCGGCATTTATGACCAGGAACCCGTTCCTTTCACCAATCATAAAATCCAATTGGAAAGAGGTGATTCCATTTATCTTTTCTCCGATGGTTACGTCGACCAGCTGGGAGGCCCGTCAAGGAAAACATTCAGGTCAAAACATTTCAGGCAGTTATTGCTTGATATCCAGGATCACCCCATGGAAGAACAGAAAGATATTCTTGTTGAGAATCTTGAATCCTGGAGCGGGGATGTGGAGCAAATCGATGATATTCTGGTGATTGGAATTAAAATATAGGTTTCACAAATACTACACCTCGGTCATTATATACTCAAAAGTGAGCCTGGACATTCTGGACATCTCCTGCCCAACTTCCAGCATATCCTCATCATCTTCTTCGTAATGCCAGTAAACCTCAATGTTTATACCTTCAGCATTCAAATTGTTTAACGTTTTAAACAGATCCAGAATATATTTTGCTGAGGTAGAATTAAAATATTCGAAGTTGAAATGAAATTCGCGGGCTCTGTTTTTGTTCTCTTTGTCCTGAGACACAACCTCAGCGGTATAGTTTTCAAGCCATTCCAAAACAGGTATGTAAAAATTTCTTACATTTTCGGGCCGCGATTCTCCTGTAAACTGAAACAGGTTTTTTTCGGGATCAAGTATAACACTTGGAGTGTTTGGTGTGGAAT
Organism: Bacteroidota bacterium; assembly: GCA_039714655.1. Classification (GTDB taxonomy): domain Bacteria; phylum Bacteroidota; class Bacteroidia; order Bacteroidales. The sequence continues at coordinate 32,640 of JBDLIX010000035.1, read as the reverse complement.
CAATGATTAGCTTTTCCATGAGTTATCCAGTAATAATGATTTGCATTTTAAAGAATGAATGGTTCTCGTCCAGGTATAAAAAACTGTAACTAATATCGTCTTCTGTCCTCAGGGCCATGGTGATCAATCCAAGACCGGCACCTTTATCATCGGCGCCTGCTTCCTGATTGATCACATCTTCATACAAAGATTTTAACGCTTCGGTGTCCAGCTGATTAACCCGGTCAAGCTTAAATATGAGATCACCGATATCATCGTTCATCACCAAATTTCCTGAAGTAACAGCGTATTGGTCTCCCCGTTTTTCTACAGAGATCATCGGGGCTCCCTGATCACGCCTGATTTTCGAATTATTGCTGGCAGCATACTTGAATATATTGTCAATGGATTCGACGACTGTACTGTAAAGCCTTTTTCTGGCTGGCTTTTTCATTTCCTGAAATTCCTTGGTCGACCTCAGCTGATTCAATAGCTTCTCCATCGTATCAAAAGATATGGAGCCCATATAATCTATCAGGGTCTTTGGTTTCGACATAGAAATCACCGGTTCTATATTTCCGGATGCAGCAAAGTAACTAAAAAAAAGTCTAATCTGATTGTAACCTCTTTAATTTGAATATATTCGTAGTTTAAGTCGCAAACCATGAGTGAAGCCATATTAAAAGCGTTGATGCAGCTCTTCGCTTTGATCGTTGATATCGACGAGGTTCAGGAGATCAAAGAGAAGGAGAGAGACATTATAAGGTCGTTTCTTTCCCGTCAGCTCAATACCGAATTGGTAGAGAGGTATATGAATGTCTTTGAAGAGTTTCTGATCCTGTACCATCAGGATAGCATCACCAAAGGTAGCATCAGGGACAAAAAAAGAACCGCCCTGACAGCGGTCAGGATCCTCTCTATCTGTGAAAAGATCAATGAAGAGCTTGAGCAGGCACAAAAGATCTATGTGATTATTCAGCTCATTGAGTATATCGCCTATGGCATCGAAATCCGGGAAACAGAGCTGGACTTCCTTCACACTGTGGCTTCTGCCTTCAACATACCAGAACACGAGTATCAGAATATCCTCAGTTTCGTAGTTTACTCCCTGAAGGATATCCCACACAAGGAGCAAGTATTGTTGATCGATAATGAGGAACATTCAGATGTACCGGGAATCAACCATGTATATAATAAGAACCTGTTGGGTAAGATATCATTTTTGAATATCTCATCTGTTAATACCTATGTGCTTCGTTACCATGGAAAAGAGGACCTTCTCCTGAATGGCCAGCATATTTATTCGGGATTGACTTACACCTTTGTGCATGGATCCTCCATCAGGGGACAAAATATCGATCCGATCTATTACACAGATGTGGCAGGAACCTTCTCAACATCATCCTCTATCTCAAAGATCTCTTTTATTGCCCGGAATGTGGAATTTCGATTTAGCAACAGCGACAACGGGATCCATCAGTTTAACCTCCGTGAGGAATCGGGGAAATTGGTCGGGATTATGGGAGGAAGCGGTGTGGGTAAATCTACACTGCTGAATGTACTGAATGGCAACCTGAAACCTCAGAACGGTGAAATCTTGATCAATGGCTATGACCTGTACCTCCATAAGGAGAATGGAAGATTGAATGGTGTCATAGGTTTTATACCACAGGATGATTTGCTGATGGAAGAACTGACGGTTTTTCAGAACCTTTACTACAATGCGAGTCTCTGCCTGAATGATTACGATGATGAAAAGATCAAAGATATTGTCACTCAGGTACTGATCGACCTGGATCTTTTTGAGATCAGGGATCTCAAGGTTGGTAAACCTTTAAACAAGGTCATCAGTGGCGGTCAGCGTAAGAGGGTAAATATTGGACTGGAGTTGATACGTGAACCCTCTGTATTGTTTGTGGATGAGCCTACATCGGGTCTCTCATCGGTAGACTCTGAAATGGTGATGAATTTGCTGAGGGAGCAGGTTTTTAAGGGAAAGCTGGTGATTGTGAATATCCATCAGCCCTCTTCTGATCTGTATAAAATGTTCGACAGGGTCATTTTTCTGGACAAAGGAGGGTACCAGATATATTACGGAAATCCCTCAGAGGCTGTGGTCTATTTCAAAACAAAAAGCAACCACGCCAATGCAAAAGAGGACCAGTGTGTCAAATGTGGGAATGTGGATCCCGACCAGGTACTTCAGATCATTGAAGCAAAAATTGTAAACGAGCACGGAAATTTATCACGTACCAGGAGAGTCAGTCCCAGGGAATGGTTCAATCTTTTTAAGGATAGTGCAAATCAGAAAGCTGCCGAAAAACCTGAAAAAAGTGATCTTCCAGAGAATTACTACAGCCTTCCCGGACTGGTTAAGCAGCTGAAGATCTTCTTTATGAGGGATATTCTTTCCAAACTCACCAATCGACAGTACGTTCTGATGAGTCTTCTGGAAGCTCCCCTGCTGGCACTTATTCTGGGTTATTTCACCAAGTATTTCAGCGGCACATCGGAGGATCCCGGAGCTTATATTTTCAGAAATAATGAAAATCTGCCTACCTATCTGCTCATGAGTGTGATCATCTTTCTATTCCTGGGATTAAACATTAGCTCTGAGGAGATCATCAAGGACAGAAAGATTCTTCAGCGAGAATCGTTCCTCAATCTAAGTCGTTTTAGTTATTTAAACTCGAAGATCCTTATCTTGTTTATGATATCGGCCATTCAAACCATATCATTTATCCTGATCGGCAATCTCATATTTGAGATCAAGGGAATGACATTCAGTTTCTGGATCATTCTTTTTACAACCTCCTGTTTTGCAAATCTGCTTGGACTGAATATCTCTTCTGGACTCAACTCTGTGATTACAATCTATATTCTGGTGCCATTCCTGCTGATCCCCCAGATCCTGTTCAGTGGTGTGCTGGTAAAGTTCGATAAGCTGCACAAGAGCCTTTCAAACTATGAATATGTTCCAATTATCGGCGATCTGATGACTTCCCGGTGGGCATTTGAAGCACTTGCCGTAGAACAATTCAAGAACAATCTTTTCCAGAAGGATTTTTTTGAGATTGATCAGGAAATCAGCGATAAAGAATACCATGTCTCCTTCTTAATTCCCGCATTGGAGACTAAAGTGAATGAAGCGCTGCGATATGTTAATCAGGGAACAAACCAGGAGGAGACCACAGTGGATCTGGCCCTGCTTCAGGATCAAATTGCATCACTGAATGCAATATTTCCCGAAGTTCCCTGCGAATCCATGACAAAACTGGATATTCAATCCTTTAATGATTCCATTGCTGATAATATAAAGAGTTATCTAACCACACTAACTTCTCATGTTCGGATGCAAATGAAGGATGCAAATTTGAGGAGAAACAAACAGGAGGAACAGCTCATCAATCAGGTTGGCGGAATAGCATCATATACTTCCATTAAAAATGATAATTTCAACACCAAATTGGCAGATATACTTCTGAACAGGCATGCGACCAATAAGATCATTGAAACAGATCAAAAAATGATCAGAAAGCATGAGCCTGTTTACATGGAACCTAACTCCAACATTGGAAGGGCACACCTTTATGCTCCTGTTAAAAAGATAGGAAGCATCACCCTGGATACCCTGTGGTTCAATGTCATCTTCATCTGGATATACTCACTTTTCCTCTATCTAACCCTCTATTATGATCTGCTGAGAAAGGTGATCACTAGATTTGAAACCATCAGATGGAGAAACAATTCCTGATCGTTTATTTATAAACTCCGGACTTCAAGTGCATACATTTTTGTCTATTTTGGAATGATCTCAGGAGCACGCGGCAATATGCAGCTACTGTTCTTACCAGCAACACTTCTGAATACGGGTCCATCACAGGGCATCCTTACAACCACATCTACACTCTCTTTCCCCGGAATGCCAAAATGCGCTTCGGGAATCCCTCCACTGCTATACCCTCTGGATACTGTGATATATTGCATTCCAAGGAGTCCTTCCGGATTTTCTGCCATGCCCTTTTCATAGATCCTTACAGTAGCTCCAATACCCTTTCGGTTTCCTCCAGACGGCAGGTTAACGCGTACTTTCAGGAAGTTTTTATCTGGTGAAGTATTCAGGAGCATGGGTGACAAGACCAGTGAATCATATGAACCAAAATAGATATCCATTTTCCCGTCGAGATTAAAATCTGCTGAAGGAGCAGAAACCCAGTACTTCAGAAAACCGGCACTGGCATCTTCAGGAATGCTTACCAGCCCCAGTTGTGGAATTCCGTTTTTTAAGCCCTGATTGCGGTAAATAAATATTTCCGGGTTGCCAACCAGAATATCTAACCTGCCATCGTTATCAAAGTCCTGGATCTCAACATAAGGTTGCCGTTGGCTTGCTGTTATGACCCCTGCTGCATCGGAAATATTCCTGAATTGCGGATACCCTTGAGCATCATTACCATCATTAAGATATACAAATATGCGGTGGGGCAACTCCTGGAAATGATCCCCCATAACGAGATCCAGATCCCCGTCATTGTCCAGGTCTCCCAAATCCGCACCACAGGTCCATTCCACGTTTCCTTCATCTCTGGAGCGTTTGTAAGGTGGAGCAATAAAACCATAATCCACTCTGGAGAATGTTCCGTCCTTTTGATTGATATACATATCACTGGTCTGGGCAAAAAAGAAATCCGGCCAGCTGTCACCATTGATATCTGCCACGGCTCCCCCTAAACCATTCAGATGTGTTCCAAGTCCGCTGCTAAGGGTAACATCTTCAAAAACAAGGTCCCCACAATTCTTCATAAGCCTCGAATAACCCCTGGAATTTTCCCAGACGTCATCATCCTGCATCAGGAGATCCAGCATTCCATCTCCGTTATAGTCCAGCACAAACGGATTCCGCCCGGTCCACTCTCCGGTAAACCCGATATTGCTTGCAGGCGTTACATCTGTAAAATTACCCTTGCCATCATTTCGATAGAGGTAATTGCTTCTACCCAGCTCTACTGAGCCACCAGCTCCCAGCACATGATTGACATGGACCACTACCAGGTCATCGTCACCATCCCCGTCCAAATCAGAAAAGGAGGCTCCTGAGTTGCGTGATCTTACACTTTCAACATCGGGATTGTCTGTTTTTTCGAACTTCTTACCTGCTCTATTAACCAGGATGAGATTGGGCTTCGTGCTGTGATTAATAAAAACTCCGAGGAAGAGGTCCGGGTAACAATCATTGTTTATATCTCCCCATGCGGCGCCATGCACTGCCACACCTAGGATGGGATCTGTTAAACCCATCTCCGAAGCAACATTCATAAACCGGATGGGAGCCTCCTTTTCAGATCCGGAATCCGGACGTTGCTGTGCAAAAATGACGAATGCATTTAATAGAAGAACAGTGATAAATAATCCATGTAGTTTCATGATACTAATGTACAAAAAACTGTATTGTCATTCAGTAATAGAGAATGGCTCAGGTAAAATAAAATGCTTAAATTCATACACGAAAAAACTAAACCAATATGCCCCGCGTATTTACCCCCGTCGATATCAGCAAGGAAGAGAAGGAAGTTAGAAAGGACTATTTTGACCGGCATACACCTTTGGTCATTTGCAGCAATCATGCCAGTGAAGGAGAGAAATTCAAGGTGAAGGTGAGGTTAGGCACAGAATACACCCACCCCGATGATCCCGATCACTATATCAAATATGTCCAATTGTGGAACCGGGAGACTTTCCTGGCGGAGGCCCATTTTGCTCCTGGTTCACTGGGAAATAAATCAGAGCACGTAGAGGTGGATTTCTACATTGTTCCCGGTCCTGTTGGGATGAACCTTTCAGCCATGTCGGTCTGCACCAAACACGGATTGTGGCAGAGCGAATCAAAAGAGGTGTCCGTCAGTAAGAGTTGACCTCTCATATTATCCAGTTTACTGATTTTATTGATTTACTCATCAGTGTGTTGAATTACGCGCGCGGATTGGCTCCGCCGAGCTCGTAAACTCGGTTCCCCGTAGCTCTGCTTTGAGGAGAGTCAATTTGGGTCAGTCGAACAACTCTTCTGTCTCCTCGAAACCTTCATACCCGGAAGTCCCGATAAAAGAGACAAATGATATCTTCCACTCCCCATCTACCTTCTCCAGGTATCTGACCTGGATACTTTTTATCTCAGTCACATCATCACCCAACTGAGAAGTCCATTTCTGATCACAGACCACAAAGGCTGAAATGGGACAGATTTTCATCCGGTAGTTTGTTTTTTCAACATTTATGTGCAGATCAATACCGAGATCGTCTTCTGTCTGATCTCCCGTCATATGTTTAGAAACGTCCTCCCATCCTTCTGCGAACACATAATTATCTGCTCCTGCAGTTAATCGTATATTCGTAGAATCCTGCACATGCGTTGAATACATCGCCTCAAAATCCCGATCAATATAAGTCTGTGTTTCCTTGTTCATTACCTCAATGATAGCTGCCTTCTCCTTTTCAAAATCAAGAGAGGGTTCGCAACCGGTAAAGGCCACTGTTACGACGGCCATCATGAATAGAATTGTGTATCTCATAATTATTGAATATTAGAAAATGTTAGGTAAATGTTTAGTCCTTACCATCCCTTCTCTGCAAAATACAACAAAGCCTCATTAAAGTCAATTTATTATTACATTTGCTTCCATGAAAATGCACTTTTTCATAGGTTTTTTTACCTTGATTTATGCAGGCTGCACCTCAGCCAGTGATCCTCCAGGCCCATCACCAAAAGCTGGTGTGCTTGATCTTCGAGAAGCTGATCTTGATAAAAACAGGCTTCTTAACCTCAATGGTGAGTGGGAGTTTTATTGGGAGAAATTGATTACACCTGAGAATTACGAAAGGGAGAAAACAGGAGCGTCACATATCCTGGTAGATGTGCCATCATTCTTTAATAATTACAAGATCGATGGCGTGTCCCTTCCGGGAATGGGATATGGAACCTATTGTCTCACAATCCTACTACCTGAAAATGATCAATCTGCTCTTTTTTTTGATATCCCTGTATTCGATGTTGCCTATAACTTCTATTTAAACGACAAACTGATTATGTCCAATGGCACAGTGGGTACATCCCGGGAAGAGGAAGATCCTTGGTATGAACCCGCCAGCTATTCTTATACGCCAGGCTCGGATACCCTGCAGTTGCTGATTCAGGTTTCCAATTTCCATCACAGGCGGGGTGGATTCTGGCAGCCCATCGTTATAGGGGACTCACATAAGGTTCTTAAAAGAATGGAACACAGGCAGATGTACAATCACTCCACCATCGGGGTGCTGTTTTTCTTCACCTTGTTTTTTATCATATACTGGTTGTTCTCGCGAAAGCAAACAGTTATGTTACTGTTTGCCCTCACAGCACTGGGGATCCTGATCCGGTCGGTCAATACCGGAACTTACTTTTCTAATGCGTTCGTATACACACCCTGGTCATGGCAGGTACGAATGGAGTATGTTGGATCATTCATGGCCCTTATTTTTGGAATGATGTTTCTACACCGGTTGTTTCCCGCACGATATATGAACCAGGTAATAAGAGCAAATACAATTCTATTTTCCCTTGCCAGCATATCTCTATTTATTTTACCGGTACACCTCTTCGCTTATGAAATGATGCTTTTCCAACCGGTGGTTCTTCTTTTCCTTATCCATTACCTGGTGCTGAGCTTGGTTGGTCTTATCAAGAGAAAGATCATGGATGCCATATTCTTTGTTTCCCTGGCACTCTTTATCTATACCCTTGTCAATGATATATTGCTTGCCAATTCGGTGGGAGCTGTATATACCAATTACCTGTCACAGGTGTCATTCCAGTTGTTCATATTTGCTATGGCCATACTGATTATCATGCAATGGGTACAAAATTACAATGAACGATTACGGCTTGAGTCGTCCCTCCGTTTTAAAAACAAAGTGCTTTCAGTAATTGCCCATGACCTGAAAAACCCGGTGGCTAGTGTGGCACAGTTCTCCGACCTTCTGGTTACCAAACCAGAACTTGTAAATAAAAAAAAGATCCTTCACTCACTCCAGGAATCCTCCCAGGCCGCAGTCACTTTGCTTGAAAACCTGCTTTACTGGGGAAGGAGTCAAGCCGATGAACTTATTGTTTCCCCGGGGAAACTTGATGTTGAAAAAATGATCCAGGATGTAAAATCACTTTTCCTGCATATGGCCACCCAGAAGGAAATTAGATTCTTAACCGAAGTCACACCCCGCATCTCAGCTTATGCCGATAAATCTCTGGTGAACATTGTGGTACGAAACCTTGTTTCCAATTCTATCAAGTTCACTCCCAGGAAAGGAACCATTAATATCAAGGCCATCCGGGAAGGGGAGGTAATCCGGTTCTCAGTGACTGATACAGGTATCGGGATCGATCCGGTAATACTGGAACAATTTCTTTTTCAGGGGCGTCTGGGAACATCATCCGGAACTGAGAGTGAAATTGGAACCGGACTTGGTTTGCAGCTGGTAAAAGACCTGGTTGAAAAAAATGGAGGCACTTTACATGTTGAGAGCAAGCCCAATGAAGGGTCAACATTTACATTTACATTACCTACGTTAACAGAAGCATCATGAGGATTATTAAGAAGAGAGAACCAGAGGAGCAGATCAACAGGATACTCCTGGTAAGGAAAGGTCAGGATTTAAGTGGATATATTTCCCTTGAGAAACAACGAACCTATGTGGAGGAGAGGCTGGACCGGGAGAAGGATGTAGCAATTTTAAATCATCTGAATTACCTGGTCATTGTCAGAGTGCTGGACACTGCCGATACACCAAAAAACAACAGGTTGGAAAGTGCACGAAAAGCAGGATTTGCATTACACACTGTTTTGAATGATCATGATGTGGAGTCTGTGGCGGTTGTGAATGGTGGAGTGGAACCGGAAGAGTGTCTCTCTTTTGCGGAAGGACTGGCCCTTACCAACTACCAGTTTCTGAAATATTACACTGACGAAAAAGATAAAAAATTTAGCCTTACCGAGATCCACCTTGTTGATGATGGACTTACCGGGGACCACGTGGAAAAGTTGGACAACCTTGTGAAGGGAGTGTACCAAACCCGTGATCTGGTGAATGAACCATTATCCTATTTAACTGCCATCCAACTTTCGGTTGAGATAGAGAGAATGGGAGAAGAGGCTGGATTTTCTGTGGAGATTTTCAATAAGAAAAAGATAGAATCCCTTAAGATGGGTGGATTGCTGGCCGTGAATAAGGGTAGTGTAGATCCACCAACATTTTCCATCCTGACCTGGAAACCTGAAGGTGCTGTGAACGATCATCCAATCGTCCTGGTTGGCAAAGGAGTGGTTTATGATACCGGTGGGCTCAGCCTGAAACCCACCCATGATTCCATGGATTACATGAAATGCGACATGGGGGGAGCTGCAGCCGTTACCGGTGCGCTCTATGCAGTGGCAAAAAACAAGCTCCCTGTATGGGTGATTGGATTAATCCCTGCCACTGATAACAGGCCCGATGGAAATGCCTATGTCCCGGGTGATGTAATAACCATGTACGATGGCACAACCGTTGAAGTACTCAATACCGATGCAGAGGGAAGAATGTTGCTGGCAGATGCGCTCAGCTATGCAAAACAGTATGACCCGGAGGTAGTTATTGAGCTCTCCACCCTTACCGGTTCAGCTCATGTGGCAATTGATAAGTTTGGCATTGTTGGTATGGGTAATACCAGCCGTGAGATCATGGAGAATCTGAAGGAGAGCGGAGAACAGACATCAGAAAGGATTGCAGAATTTCCATTCTGGGACGAGTACAAGGAACAGCTTAAATCTGATATTGCAGATCTGAAAAACATCGGGGGAAAATATGCCGGAGCCATAACTGCCGGGAAGTTTTTGGAACACTTCACCGATTATCCATATATCCACCTGGATATAGCCGGGCCCTCTTTTAATAAGGCTCCCTTTAATTACAGAGGCAAAGGAGGAAGTGGTGTGGGAGTAAGGATTCTATACAATTACCTCCTCAACCGATCACATTAACCATCCAACGCATGAGCAGAAAAATTAAAATTGGAATATCCCACGGAGATGTCAACGGAATAAGCTATGAGGTGATCATGAAAACCTTGTTGGACACCCGGATCAGTGAAATCTGTACCCCGATCATATTCGGATCTCCCAAAGTTGCTGCCTACCACAGGAAAGCACTGGATATTGAAAACTTCTCGCCTACCGGGATCAATTCTCCTGAAGAAGCCAAGGGGAACCGGATTTACATGATCAATTGTGTAGACGACAATATTAGGGTGGAGCTTGGTAAATCCACGGAAAGTGCCGGGATTGCTTCTTTCAATGCACTGAAAGCCGCCACCGACGCACTTGAAGATGGGAAAATTGATGCCCTGGTTACCGGACCCGTGAACAAGCAAAACATTCAACAGACCGATTTTAATTACAGTGGGCATACGGAGTACCTTCAGGCCAGATTTATGGCCGATGAAGTGATGATGCTGATGGTAAGTGATCTTTTAAAGGTTGGACTGGTTGCGGGTCATATCCCGATTGCGCAATTAAGTTCTTTGATTACCACTGACTTAATTGTAGAGAAACTGAACATCCTTTCTCAATCCCTGCTCAAGGATTTTGGAATCCGAAATCCACGTATTGCTGTACTGGGATTGAACCCACATGCAGGGGATGAGGGTTTACTGGGCAGTGAAGAACAAGAGGTGATCATTCCTGCCATGGAACAAGCCAGAAAATCCAATATATTAACTTTTGGTCCTTTCCCGGCTGACGGTTTTTTTGGTGCTGGCCGTTTCACCAAGTTTGATGCCGTACTGGCCATGTACCACGACCAGGGACTGGCACCATTCAAAGCACTCACCATGGATACCGGAATCAACTTCACCGCCGGATTACCGGTAGTCAGGACCAGTCCGGCTCATGGTACAGCCTTTGAACTGGCCGGGAAAAATGAGGCTTCAGCAGACTCATTCCGAAATGCCATCTACATGGCCATTGACATCGTACGTAACAGGGAGCTTCACAAAGAGATTTCCCATGATCCGCTTCCCTCAGGGAAAACCAGCCCGGGTGGAAAAGATGAGTCGCCAGAGGACCTTGAATCTTCCTCGTAGAATACCTATATAATGATGATCATTAATAATACTGGTAAACCCTCCTCTGGTTGTAAACGAACTGAAAAAGCTGATCTTCTACCGGGAAACAGAACATATAATAGTCTGTTTCGGGGTATTTTGGGAAATAGACATAACCGCTGATCACCTTGCCCGGTGGTAATTGATCCATACGAAAGATCTCCTCATCCACAATCTCCTTTTCCGAATGGATCATGCTAATGTCGGCACTAATCTGCTTGTCCAGTGCCACATAGTTTTCGGCAGTACCAATGGTACCAAACAGCGCATCAAAAATATAACCGGGATCTTCAGTGGCGATGAAAGCCGTTGTATTGGCCAGTAATCCAACTCCTGCGTCAAGAAAACCCAGGATAGAATTCATACTCTTGGCACCCTCTCTAGCCTCAAGGTTTTCATCATAATGATGAAGGATCCTTTCCGGATGAACTGCCATCCTTTTCGGAAACATTGAAGAATCGGCTGTCGCGCTGTCCAGTAAAACATAATAGAAATCAGAAGGGTTAATGGTAAGCACCCGGGGTGTTTGGTTGATTACCACGAAATCGAAGACAAGGTGCTCTCCGTGGATCCCATCATAACCAAGCTCAACATCGATCTTATCGTTACTCAGAGAGATATATTCTCGTCCCATCTCATAATGTCCTTCGGGCGCTTCAGGGGTAAGCTGGGAAACCACCCTTGGTGCACCACAGGAAGTCAGGAGCAGAGCAATGACCAAAAGGTAAAATGATTTTTTCATGATTCAGGGTTCATCATGCAGAAAAAGACACAAAAACCCTGCCGAAAAAACCTATCCGATCATGGAACGATACTCATCTGCCGGAATAAGTTCTTCCAGCTGGGCCGGATCAGATATTTTGATTCTGACCATCCATCCTTCACCAAATGGGTCCGAATTTACAAGTTCAGGACTCTCTTCAAGTGCCGGGTTAGCTTTTACCACTTCTCCGTCCAGGGGCATGTAGAGATCCGAAACTGTCTTTACAGCTTCAATGGTACCAAAGGTTTCACCCTTTGAAAAGGTCTCACCTTCTGTTTCAATTTCAATAAATACCACATCACCCAGTTCTCCCTGGGCAAAATCGGTAACTCCTACCACAACCTCGTCACCTTCTACACGGATCCATTCGTGTTCAGCAGTGTACTTCAGATCATCGGGTACATTCATGTTTAAATCGTTAATGGTTATTCAAAAGTAACTATTTTGATTCAGAATTCAGCCTGCTTTTGATCATAGTTTTTTGTTACAGTGTAAAGGTTAAACTGAATCCTACATTGTAGTTAGCGTTCGGATAACTATTTGATATATAAGGCGTTGTAAGACGCTGGTCGTAGAAAGCCCTGACGATAAATTTATCACTCAGCATATAGTCTGCCGAAGCTTTCAGGCTAAAAATTCGTTGTCCGGCTGTGATCTCACTTCCGGAGAGGTCTTCCAGTTTCCGGATTACGGTTCGGTTGTTTCGCATGGAAAAATCCACACGCACGTTAAGATCACTGTTAAACTCTTTCTGATTAAGGATAAGGGGGACCTGATTGAACCGGTAGCCTCCACCAACAATAAACTCACCACTGTTCACCTCGTTCACCTGGGTATTGGACATATTCATGGCTACGGTCCGGGACCTTCTATACTCGATACGGGTGGTCAGGCTGTTTTTCCAATCCATGTTCAGGTCGAAAAGGGGACTGAAATTTTCATTGATGCTTACCGTGTTGATATTTTGTTCCACCATAAAGTTTCCCTGAAGGTCCACAGCTATCGGCACTCCGTTTATAGTGTCAAACAAATAGAACGGATTATTGATAAATGATCCTACGCTGTATGTGGAGCGGTAAGAGTGGTTCATCACGATAGAATTTACATACTTCTGCATGGCTTCAATTTTTCCCAGTCCGTCAAACCGCACCTGCCAGTTGGGCATGATCTCGAGGATCGACTTGATGGAAGAGAGCGACACCTTGCTGCTCTCCCGCCCCCCGTAAGCTGCAAGGAAGGCCGGGATTAATACCTCCTGTGAAGTAGGTCCGTATCCTTCATAATAACCGGCAGAATCGTCAAGCAGGATTCCCGATTTTTCCATGTAATCCATTGCCAGCCTATAAGAGATATCCTTCCTGTACTCATCCTTTAGCAATCCGAATGTTTTGGAAGATTCCACTTTGTCATCGATGCTTTCAAAAGCAGTACCAAGGGATATATAGGACATGCTAAAGTTCCCGCTTTGAACCCTTCCCCGCTCATCTTCGTCAGGGAGGTTTCCGTCTCTATCAGCCGTATAGAACTCCGACAAGTTGGTGGCAAACGACCTGTTGGCTGTAAGATCAATCTTTAATCCATTGAATGGTTCAATGTTAGCCCTGGCTGTAAATCGCTCTGTATTGTTAAAGGTGAAGGGTGAATTCAAATTCTGATCGGTGGTAAGGATCCCCCTTCCGAAGGCTTGACTGGCATACTGCGGATCCTGCCATCCGGATATAAAACCCCAACCGGGTTCCATCTGTCCGTGATATGTTTGCGTTCCAAAATAATCTGTTCCCAGCCGGTAACCCGGAAGGAAAGTCCCCCCGCTTTTTGAATAGGTGACATTGAAAGTACGTACACCCATCAGTATCCTGATGGTAGATTCGGCAATAAAAATAAGTGGACTCTGCCCTTTTTCTATGGTACCCGTAACCTTCACTGTGGCCCTCCTTACTGCCTTGTCAGAGGTAATTCTGATCCGGGTATCACTGAGGATCTCGGTCACCACTTCAACAGGCTGGTTATTTTCATCAAATACCTCCGCCGTAATGCTCTCCGTTCTAAGATTATGTGCGACATAACGGCCCTTCCCTTCGCGCAGGTAAAGATTCTCTTTTGTATATACCTTGGTTTTTGTCCGGGTCTCTGCCTCCCGGCTCCTGGTGCGCGAATTCCGGTATTTGGCATTGATCTCTTTCAGGTAAGGAACTTTATTGTACAGGTTCACAAAGTTAAGCTGACCATTGAGTTGGATGGTATTGGAGTTCTTAATGGTGTTCCCCAGGTTAATGGGTCCGTAAACCGGGTCGTCCGGAATAATAGGTCCCACATCCCAACCATAGGTGCCCCCGTAACGAAGATTGGCACTGGTCCAGTCCAGCAACGGAATCTTATTGATTGGAACGGTGTAGGAGGCGTTGAACTGGTGGAAGTAGCTGGTGGTACGGCCGCCGGCCCGAATGCTTCGCCAGAGTGAATCCCGGTAAACCTCGTAACTGTCCAGTTCCCTGTTCCAACGTCCTTCGGGCTCATCGATCCGTGCAATATTTGTGGACGAGAAATCAAGCCTCAGGTTGCGTGTCAAATCAAATTTCAAGTCAAAATAGCGGTTCCAATGAAAGTCCTTTTTAAAGGTGGGCTCCACAATAAAATTGGGATTATTGATATTTCTCACCTTCTTTTCAAGATAATAACGGTCCATGTCTGTCCTGAAGGAGATCCTCGACGGAGTGTAGTTAAAATTGAAATCCTTCACCAGGCGGAACCATTCATTGTTCATCCATTTCACCGATTTGAAAGGTTGTACATTCTTGGGTCTGGTGTTAAAATTGTAACTGATGTTTCCTCTTGCCTTCCGGGTATTGTAGAAATCCAGGTTTGGATTGCGGCTGACCATTTCGTTCATGGAGAAACTGGCTGACCAGTTGGAAAGGCTGTAGATCCGTTTCTTGCTACCGGCCTTGTTCATTCTCACATTGGTCACTGCAAATGATTTTCGTTCCACCATATCGCGGGCATTCCTTATAATAGAATCCCGTTCCACCTCAGTCTCGGCCTCTTCGATGGCTTCTTTCAGTGGTATATCCGGATCCAGTGGATTGTACTCCGGATTGACAATGGCTTTGGAATAGCTGGCAAATACCGGAATATTGACTCCGGCTTCCTGTTTGAAAAACTTGCCCATTTGCAGGTTGGTGGAGACGTCATACTGGATAATCTGTTCTCGTTGACGCTCCTGAACTTTCTGTTCAATACTTCCGAAGCCGGGCTGACTGGTGTTCCCGGCAAAGGTCACATTACCGAAATCGGCCAGCTTCAGGGTGGCCCTTCCATTGGCAGCCCATCCTCCCTTCTCATTGAAGTCGGTCAGGCGCAACTCATTGAGCCATATCTCTCCTGACTTGGGAAGACCATCATCCCGACCATATGGGTTATTGCCAGCTTTGGGATTGCGCACCCCAATCATGATGGTACGAATGCTGCTCAGATTTGGATTCCCGGATACAGAGATGCGGTTTCCCTTTTCATCCAGTATGGAGAAGACAGAATTAATGGTTACCTCGCTTTCCGGATCACTCATAGCACGGTTCCTGGCCTGTTTCACCTCCTTGAACTGGTCCAGTTCAATCTCAAATTTATTGGCTTCGGGCCAGACGATCAACCGGTCGCTCTCACTGTCGTTATCATATTTGCCGGGAGGAGTAAGTTTCATGGGAACCTCATACTCATAATAGTTGTCCTGGTAATCGGTTCCAAGTCTGATAATCGCCACCAATTCATTCTGTTCCAGTACAATGCCTGGGATTGCTTCGGCGTGGGCCTCCATCCGGATCTTTTTATACTGTCGTAGATCCAACTCTGTATTTTTATAAGCGGCCCGGGCATCGCCATCAGCTAACTCGTTTACTTTCAGAACAATGGACTGCTCGTTCAGTTGCCTCAACTGGGGCTGAGTGGGATCTATCTGTCGGTTAAATCCGGGAGGAAGCACATAGTTGACCGGTTCCTTGCCTGCATTTTCTTCGATATTCACAGCAGATATGGCCAGCGCCCCTTCAGGAGGTTCAACCCCTGTCCAGGCCTCACCTCCCTGGGTAAACGGCAGGGCATAACGCCGCCATTCCCCGCGGACCAGGTCCAGTCTGGCAAACCTGAGGAAGGTGGTATCTTCGAAACCGGTCATAAACATCCTCATGAATCGGATGGTTTTGAAATCGGAGATATCTCCAACCGTTTTTTCGTAATTGAAAATTGGAATCCTGAACTGATACCAGGTGACATCTGCTTTTTCACCATTTTCATAGGTAACCCTGTCCACCACCTTATCCACGATATTGTTACGACCCACCTCCAATTCATTCTTGTTGATGTCGACCCTGTAAACAAAGTAGCTCTCACCCTCACTCAGGGTATTGTCCCTGTTGATATCCTCAATATCGGGCAGGGAGGTTCCTGAAGTGGGATAGGACTCGGGATTGTCCTGGTCGCTTGGAGAGTTCCCCTCGTGGTTGTTGTAATCCTTGTACCGGCTCAGGATATCCAGCTGTTGTGCATCATGATCAGAATTTCGGTAATAGCTGTAATCGTCTGAAGAAGGATCATCAAATATGGCATTTCGGGCTTCAGCAGAGAGAAGACCTGAATTGTACATATTTTCGATCTGGTTCAGGTAATCATCCGGTTGCTCTGAGAAGAATTGCACCTCATCATTTGAGGAGAGCGAGGAGAGCGAGGAGAGCCCGTCCAGACCCACGTCCTGGAATTTCCTGGTTTCGTCGCCGGCACTGAATCCCTGAACCAGGGATTGGGTGAGTGGTACCCGCCCCCAAACAGTGGTATCAACCTTTTCAATGAGCTCCGATGTGGGAAGTCCGTTTTCAAAGGTCTTCCGGGAATCCTTTAACACATCTTCAGAGATGTTTCCCAGGTTAACATAGAGTTGACCCCCACTGTGGTTTGGCATCTCTGCAAAAGGGTCCATAAGCCAGAACTCGATGAACTCCACATTGGACTGTTCAAAATCACTGGAGTAAATTTCCCGCATGACTCCTCCCCAGCGTTGAGTAGGATCCAATAGATTGCCATCTTCATCAATCCTTTCGTAATCATAATTATAAGGGCCTCGCTCCCTGGGATAATAAGCCATGTTCAGGACAGAGATTCGCGTGGGGATCCCGTTGGGATTCTCTTTATTGGGAAAGATATCCTGTTCATACAATTCGTAAACATAGGCACTGGATTGAAGATCGGGATCGGCCTTTATATGATCTGGCGTATAAGAGCTATTTTCAAGGAAGAGTGGGGCGATATGGTACCAGGCCAGTTTGGCCCTTCCATAGCCATATTCCCTGTTGTTATTTAATTCTGCCTCCGGGAAGAAACCGCGGGGAGTACTGGAGAGCTTCCAGGATGAGAACTGTTTAAGGTCAATGGAGGTTTCACTTCCTTCGAAGTCGTCTATATAGGCATTCCCCTCCTTCTCAATGGCCTTGGAATGGCCCGGTATTAATTGGGCAAACTCTCCAACCACGGTGAGAGATGAGGGAGCTTTGGTCTCCAGGAAAGGTAATTTGTCCACAATGGTGGTTATCAGCTGAGATTCGGTGCTATAACTTCCATTCAGTCCCCAGATGGTATTGGAGATGGGCTCATCTCCTATGTTCACCTTCTGGGTCAGCGGCCTTTCGGTTAAGTGCATGGCCGTAGCTCCCAGGGTGAAATTATCAGAGATTTTATAATCCAGGTGAGTCCCCACCAGGGTTTTGGTCTGAAAGTTAAACAGCGACTGATTCTCCAGTGAGATCCTGATGGGCGTGCCCGACTCCAGTATCCCCTGGTTGATAATGGTTACCCGCCCCAACATATAATCAACAGTGTAATCCTGCCCTTCCACCAGTTCCCTTCCGCCAGCGGTTACCTTCACCGATCCCTGGGGTACGTTCATGGCGTTCAGCATAATCTCTGAACTGTTGGATGAGGAGTACTCCCCGGCGAGCAGAAACTTATTCTTTTCAGCAATCTGCTGTGCCTTTGTTTTGGTGGAGTCATACAGCTCCTGATACACATATTTTTCAATGGCCTGATCCACCATATCCCCATCCAGACTGTCCCGCAGGATCTGCTCCAGATCCGATCCAAAAGGCTCCAGCAAAGGGAAGAAAACCCGTCCGTTGGATGGGTTGATGGTTATTCCATTCATGTAGTCAAAGATCCCGTCAGGATAGGGATCCCGCTGGGAATTCATGTTGTCCAGGTTGAGCAACCGGATCAGTATCGTCTTATTCAGGTCTCCACCTGGAAGGTAGTTAACGGCATTTCCTGTTTTGTCATCCCGGTAGAGCACATCAAAGGTGAATTCGTCCTCACTCACCTGGTAAGCTCCCAAAGCGTAGACGTTCTTCATCATCAGGTTCCAGGTGTAGCTGTTCGGTGTAAAATTGGTGGGTTTGATAAGCTTCAGGATCAGAGAGGAAGGTGCGCTGATTCCGCTTGATTGTGACAATTCTCCCACCTGGAAGGTCTGTCCCCGATAGGTATATTCGTAGGCCACAGCCAGGATTTCATCCGTATTGAGGGCGGTATTCAGTGAGATGTATCCCAACTTATCGTTATAAGTATATTCCCTGGGTGAGAGCAACCTGGCATTCTCTATCTTCTCAAAGTCAACTCCAAGTACAAGTCCGGCATTCTCCAGATCACCTGTAGCATTTTTAATATCCCTGATGGAGGAGTATGTGGTGGTCAGCTCACCATAGGCATTGTTCAGGGCGTTCCTTGGGTAATCACCTGTCTGGGAAAGATCGCGGTCAAATATCATCGATTTTGGATCTGCCTCGGCCAGGTCATTAATTGCCACAATGTTCCTGGAATTTTCAAAATTGGTAGTTTTGTTGGTCACCCACACCTCCATGCGAATTATGGAGACATCTGAAGTGATCACCGGCAGGCGGGAGAGCGCCCTGTTGTAATTATCACGGTAATAGTCGGACAAAAAGAAGTGTTTGTTGGCATCATAGTCATCCACTGTCACCGAGTACTCGGTAAGCTGGGCCCCGCCCTGAACATTGATCACAGAAGATTCACCACGCTGCTGCGAAAAAACACTGGTCACCCGAAGCTTCCCGAATTGCAACTCTGTTTTCAATCCAAAAAGGCTCTGACTCCCATTGATAAGAGAGCCGGGTAACGGCAGGTTCACGTTACCCGCTTCAATCTTTTTAATGATTTCGTCCTCCTTCCCCGAATATTCCAGTTTGGTCTGGTTCTCAAAGTCGAAAGTAGCTTCGGTATTATAACTGATGTCCATGGCCATCTTATCCCCGATGGAACCGGCAACGTTCATGATGATCTTCTCATCAAAAGTAAAAGAGGGAACACTCCTAAGTCGTTCACTGATGTTGGGATTATCCTGCTTGGAAAGGTTAAATCCAAAGATCAGCTCTGCACTTCCCGAAGGGACAATATTTATGGTATTCGAACCAAAAAGTTTATCAAAAGCTTCACCTCCAACCTGAAGCGGCGGGATAAAAGAGAGCTGTCCCTCAAGAGATCCACCACTGGCCTTCATGCGCCAGTAATCCTGAACTGAATTCCTGAACTCATACCGCTGATATTCATCCATGGTCATCAGGGTGGGATTGCGATAATTCCAGCTCCCGATGGTCTCAGAGAAGAGGTACTTTTTGGTCAGGGGATCATAGATTACCTGGGAGTTGATGTTTGATGGATTTTGCAGGTAGAGGGGTGAATTGAGACTGGAGGAGGAGAATGGATAGGAGCCCTTGTCGGTAAATGGGTAATGCAGTGTGGTATCCTGGGCATTTGCTCCAAAAGCCAACAAGAATCCAATGAAAATCAGAAATATATGGTTATACCGACAATTCACTACAAAAACTTCAAGGCAGCCTATATAAACTTCAAGGCAGCCTTCACTACCTCTTCCACAGAAAGTTCGGGCTGCTCTGATAAAATTCGGGTCAGGATCTTCTCAATGCTTTTCTTTGGAAAACCCAGTGCCACTAAAGCAGATAACGCTTCTTCGCGGCTTGTATTGTCCTGCGAAAAGAATAATTCATCGATTCCCGCACCTTTCCCGACTTTATCTTTCAGGTCTACGATGATCCGCTGGGCTGATTTGGCTCCAATCCCTTTGATCGCTTGTAAAACAGCCACATTTCCAGCCAGGATGGCCTGTGTAACTTCTTCAGGCGAAAGAGAGGATAAAATTAGTCGCGATGTATTGGCACCCACTCCTGATACGGAGATGAGTGATTTGAATATCTCGCGCTCTTCCCGGCTACTGAATCCATATAGCATCTGGGCATCTTCCCTCACCACAAAGTGGAGATAGATCCGACCGCTGGTCTGGTTGCTTACCTGGCTGTAAGTAAAAACTGAAATGTGAATATAGTAGGCAAGATGGTTTGCCTTGACAATCAGATGGGCTGGTGATTTTTCAACAAATTCCCCCTCAATAAACTCATACATACCCCTTGGTTTTGGTATGCTAATATAGTAAAATCAAAGGATAAGATCAGAGGGTTTTCTTCAACTCGGTCTCCTCAAATGCCTCGACCATATCACCCACCTTAATATCGTTGAAATTCTCAATGTTCAATCCGCACTCAAGACCGGAAACCACCTCTTTCGCATCATCCTTAAAACGTTTTAAAGATCCCAGCTCTCCATTGTAGACCACGATCCCGTCCCTGATAAGGCGAACCTTGGAACTGCGCCTGATTTTACCTTCCCTTACTATGCAACCTGCAATGGTTCCCACCTTGGTGATCTTGAATGCTTCCAGGACCTCAAGTGTTCCTGTGATTTCTTCCTTGATCTCAGGAGAGAGCATTCCTTCCATGGCAGCTTTCAACTCCTCTATGGCGTCATAGATAATGGAATAGAGCCGGATATCGATCTGCTCTTTTTCTGCAAGTTTACGGGCACTCAGTGAAGGTCTTACCTGAAATCCGATCACGATGGCATTGGATGCAGCAGCAAGAAGAATATCGGACTCGGAGATCTGTCCCACAGCCTTGTGCTTAATGTTTACCTGAATCTCTTCCGTACTCAACTTGATCAGTGAGTCGGAAAGCGCCTCGATGGACCCATCCACATCCCCTTTAACGATAACATTTAGCTCCTGGAAGTTTCCAATGGCGATACGACGGCCTATCTCATCCAGCGTGATATGTTTTGTGGTACGCAACTCTTGCTCACGCTGTAACTGCTCACGCTTGTTGGCAATCTCCTTGGCTTCCTTGTCCGAGCCCATCACGTTGAAGCTTTCCCCGGCCTGGGGTGCTCCGTTCAAACCAAGAATCAGTACTGGAGTTGAAGGTCCGGCTTTAGTAACCTTCTTACCCCTTTCATTGAACATGGCTTTTACGTGACCAAAATGTTGCCCTGCCAGCACTACATCTCCAATCTTCAGGGTTCCCGATTCAACAAGAATGGTGGCGATATTACCACGACCCTTATCCAGGGTTGATTCGATAATTGTTCCTCTGGCTGATTTATTTGGGTTTGCCTTAAGATCAAGCAGTTCTGCTTCAAGCAGCACTTTCTCTAAAAGCTCCTCAATATTTACATTTCCTTTGGCAGAGATCTCTTGTGACTGGTACTTTCCACCCCAGTCCTCCACCATGTAATTCATGTTAGCCAGCGCCTCTTTGATCTTTTCAGGATTGGCTGCCGGCAGGTCAATTTTATTAATAGCGAACACAATGGGAACCCCTGCCGCAGCTGCATGGTTAATGGCTTCCACGGTTTGTGGCTTCACTCCGTCATCGGCGGCTACCACGATAATGGCCACATCGGTGATTTGTGCACCTCTTGCCCGCATAGCAGTAAAAGCTTCGTGACCCGGGGTGTCCAGGAAAGTAATCCTGCGATCACCGTCAAGCTTCACCCCGTAGGCACCTATATGCTGCGTAATCCCCCCAGCTTCATCAGCTATCACATTGGCATGCCTCACTACGTCCAGTAACTTGGTCTTACCATGGTCCACATGACCCATTACAGTAACAATGGGAGGCCTGGATACAAGATCTTCCGGATTATCTTCATCATCCCTGATGGACTCCACAACGTCGACGCTCACAAATTCAACCTTGAAGTCAAATTCATCAGCAACAAGCGACATGGTTTCAGCATCCAACCGCTGGTTGATAGAGACAAACAGTCCCAGGTTCATGCAAGTCTGAATCACTTCGGTGGCAGATATATTCATCATTGAAGCCAACTCGTTCACTGAAACAAACTCAGTGACCTGCAATACGTTCTTCTGTTGTTCAAGTTGATCGCTCTCCTCCTGTAACTTAGCCTGTACAGCATCACGTTTTTCACGCCGGTATTTGGATGCTTTAGATTTGGAACCTTTGCTGGTTAGTTTGGCCAACGTATCCTTAATCTGCTTCTGTACATCCTCTTCATTTACCTCGGGGCGAATTGCACGCTTTCTCTTCTTGCCGCCCTTCTCTTTTTTAGCACCTTGCTGCTTTCCAAAATCTACCGGACCAGCATCTTTCTTGATCCGTTTCCTTTTCTTCTTTTGATCCAGGTGCAGCTCATTGTCCTTGCTTGAAGCTACCGGTTTCTTCTTTGGTTCTTTTTTCTCAGGCAGGACAATCTTGCCCACCACAGTCGGACCACTCAACTTCTGCACACGGGTAGGAATCAGGTTCTGTTCCTCCTCTTTCTTCTTAGCTTTCTCTTCAACCTCCTTGGATGATTCAGTTTCAACCTCCACAGCTTCTACAGCCTCTGCTTCTGCTTCAACTTCCTTAACTGCTGGCTCCTCTGCTTCAGCCTCCTTAGTATCAACTTCTTTGCTTTCGACTTTTGACTTTTGACTTTTGACTTTTGACTTTCGACTTTCGACTTCTTGACTTTCGACTTCTTGACTTTCGGCTTTTTGACTTTCGGCTTTCGACTTCTTTGTTGGACGGGTCTTCTGGTTCATGGAGTCCAGATCGATTTTTCCGACCACCCTGGGTCCAGCATCCTCAGTTTTCACCTCTTCCTTAATCTCAGCTGGTTGTTCAGTCGTTCTCTTTTTCGCGGGTGCCTCCTTTGGTTTCTTCCCGTCTAATTCATCTGTCTCTTTGGTTTCGGTTTTAGTTTTAGCTTTCTTCGCCTTGGAGCTCAGATCCTGCGGTTGCGGTTGCTTATCTGCATCTATTTTTTTCTCTTCTTCCGCAACAGGTGCTTGCTCTTCAACCTCCCGTTCCACTTTCTCGGGTGAACCAGAAGTCTTATCGGTAATAAGTAACTCTTCTGTTTCTTCCTGATCAGCTGACTCTGGAGTATCTTCCATCGTAAGGGACTCCTGCCTTTCCCTGAGGTTTTTCAGGGTAAGCTTTTCCGATTCCTTCTTCACACTCAGATCAGAACTGTACTCCTCCAACAGGAGATCATACAACTCCGGATCCACTTTACTGTTAGGATTGGAATCGATTTCATGGCCCTTCTTTCCCAGAAACTCGATAATGGTAGTGATCCCCACATTGAGCTCCCGTGCAGCCTTGCTAAGTCTTGTTGCCTTTCTTTCAGCCATATGGTTCTATTCAAATTCTGCTTTTAGCACATTGACCAGTTCTGTAATTGTCTCCTCTTCAAGGTCTGTTCGTTTGACCAGATCCTCTACGGTGAGGTTAAGCACCGCTTTTGCTGTATCACACCCGATTGCCCTCAACTCATCCAGCACCCATCCTTCAATCTCATCGGCAAATTCCTCCAGGTTTACATCCTCATCATCTCCATCTGATGATTCGCGATAAACGTCAATTTCATAACCGGTAAGCTGACTGGCTAATTTGATATTCAAGCCTCCTTTACCGATGGCCAGAGAAACCTCCTTAGGCAGCAGGTATACTTCAGCACGCATATCTTCATCATTCAGTTTTATAGAGGTGATCTTGGCAGGACTCAGAGACCTGGTAATAAACAACTGGATGTTGGAAGTATAGTTGATAACATCGATGTTTTCATTTTTCAATTCCCGTACGATACCATGGATTCGTGATCCTTTCATCCCCACACAAGCTCCAACCGGATCAATTCTTTCATCATAGGACTCTACTGCTACTTTGGCTCTTTCACCCGGTACCCTCACAATCTTTTTAATGGTGATCAGTCCGTCGAAGATCTCCGGAACCTCAAGTTCGAAAAGCCGCTCAAGAAATACCGGTGAGGTCCTTGAAAGAATGATCAAAGGATTGGCATTGCGCATATCTACCTTCACCACCACTGCCCTGATGTTATCTCCTTTACGGAAGTAGTCAGAAGGAATTTGCTCTGTCTTGGGAAGAATTAGTTCATTTCCTTCGTCATCCAGGATAAGGATCTCTCGTTTCCACACCTGGTAAACCTCCCCGGTTACAACGTCGCCGATACGGTCCTTGTATTTATTATATAGATGGTTCTTCTCCAGCTCCATGATCCTGGCAGAAAGATTCTGTCTCAGGGCCAGGATAGCACGCCTTCCAAAGTCTCCCAGCTTCACCTCATCTGTTACATCTTCACCTGCCTCATAATCTTCATCGATCTCTTTTGCCTTGCTGAGGGAAATTTGAACAGCTGCATCCTCCAACTCATCATCGGCTACAACCTCCCGATTTCTCCAGATTTCAAAGTCACCTTTGTCAATATTGATAATGATATCGAAATTCTCATCGGTACCATATTTCTTCAGAAGCATACCCCTGAATACATCCTCCAGGACGCTCATCATGGTCACCCTGTCAATGTTCTTTAATTCCTTAAATTCGGAAAATGTCTCTATCAGATTTAAATTTTCCATTGTTACGCTGTTGAATCAATTAAATGATATTATTGCTTTTGAGGTTTTTATCTCCTCAAATTCTATCTCTCTGTCGTCTCCTTTTACCTGTAATACGATCCCGCTATCTGACACCAACAGTAGTTTACCCGCTATCCGTGTTCCATCTGATAAAAGCACATCTATTGTATGACCGGTATTGTTCTCATACTGTTGCTTCACCTTGAAAGGTGAGCCCAACCCCGGTGAGGAGACTTCCAGGGAAAAATCTTCCACATCCCTGTCCAGCACCTCATTCATATGACGGCTAATCTTCACACATTCATCGATGGAGATCCCATTGGGCCGATCCACATATATCCGGATCACATTCCCGGGTTTTACAGCCACATCTACCAGGAAGATTTCAGTTTCCTGAATATGCTGCTCCACCAATTCTATAATAGCTTCGTTCGTAATCATTTTTTATGGTAATAAAATAGGGGACCACAAGCCCCCTAGAATCACACCCTCCTAACGACAGCGCAAAATTACAAATATTCGAGGAAATAGCAAAAAAGAGGTTGTTTTTTCGCTGATACAAACCCGATTATGACAATAAAACCATAATTTTAGGCCCACAAACACACCTTATGAGGAAGCATTCCTCCCCTAACAAGTTGAAAATCATCAATGATCCGGTCTATGGTTTTATTAAAATTCCATATGATATCATCTTTGATCTGATTGAGCTTCCACTGTTTCAGCGGTTGCGCAGGATCCGTCAACTGGGTATGACACATTTTGTCTATCCTGGTGCCAATCATACCCGTTTTCAACATGCCATTGGAGCCATGCACCTGATGGGACAAGCCATTGATGTGATCAGATCCAAAGGCCATGAAATTACAGACAGTGAGGCGAAAGCAGTGACCATCACCATCCTGCTGCACGACATCGGTCATGGTCCATTCTCCCACTCCCTGGAACACAGTCTGATCAAGGACACTTCGCATGAAGTCATCAGCCTGATGTTTATGGAACAGCTCAATGAGACCTTCAACGGGGAACTGGAACTGGCAATTGAGATCTTCAATAACAGATACCATAAAAAATTCCTGCACCAACTTGTCTCCAGTCAGCTGGACATGGATCGCCTTGACTATCTCAAACGCGATAGTTTCTTTACCGGGGTAACCGAAGGGGTGATAGGGTCGGACCGGATCATAAAAATGCTAAATGTACTGAACGACCAGTTGGTGGTGGATGAGAAGGGGATCTATTCCATCGAAAAATTTCTTATAGCAAGGCGTCTGATGTATTGGCAGGTTTATCTTCATCGTACGGTGGTTAGTTCCGAACAAATCCTTGTGATGCTTATGAAAAGAGCACAGGTACTCACTTCACAAGGGAAGCAACTCTTTGCCACACCTGCGCTCTCCTATTTCCTGAACGATATTCCGGGAAAGTTCGATCCATCAAATAGAAAAAAATTCCTGGAGCAATTTGCATCCATGGATGACAATGACATTTTAACCTCTGCCAAGGTGTGGTGCAACCATCCAGACAGGATTTTGTCTTTGCTTTCGGACGGACTGATAAACAGGACGATCTTTTCCGTGGAGCTGGACGACAATCCTTTTCAAATTGAGTTGGTCGAATCCATGCGTGCGAAAGTGGCCAGCCGTCTCTCTATTTCCCCGGAGGAGGCTGAATATTTGGTGATATCAGATAGCATCAGTAACTATGCTTACAGTGATATGGACGACAGGATCGCAATCATGGACAAAAGAGGGAATATCAGGGATATTGCAGATGCATCGGATATGCTAAACATTGCTGTGCTCTCAAAAACAGTCAGGAAATATTTTCTCTGTTACCCGAAGTTAATGAAAGAATTATCATAGTTTTAAATCCTTTTAAACCCATTATATATGAATTTCACAGCAGGAGTCATTGCTGAGTTCCTGAAAGGTACCGTAGAAGGTAATCCTCAGGCCAGTATAAGCGATATCTCTAAGATTGAGGAAGGAAAAGAGGGAACCCTCTCTTTCCTGGCCAATCCAAAATATGAGAAGTACATCTACGAAACTAAATCCACCATTGTCATTGTCAACGAAGATTTCAGTCCGACAAAGAAGATTGGTGCTACCCTGATAAGGGTGAAAAATGCCTATGAGTCATTTGCTTCATTGCTCCAGCTTTATGAGCAGAGCAAACCAAAGAAGAGTGGAATAAGTAAAATCGCCAGCATTTCAGACTCTGCTTCTCTGGGTGAAGATCTTTACATTGGGGATTTTACCGTGGTATCAGATCACGTCTCATTAGGAGCAGGTGTGCAACTCTATCCGCAGGTCTTTATTGGTGATAATGTAAAGATCGGAGAAGGGACCATCCTCCATCCCGGAGTTAAGGTGTATGCAGGAAGTGAAATTGGTGCCCACTGTGTGATCCATGCTGGTGCTATTATTGGGGGTGACGGTTTTGGATTTGCGCCCAACCAGGAGAAAAATTACCAGAAAGTGCCCCAGGTAGGAAAGGTGATCATTGAGGACCATGTGGAGGTGGGGGCCAATACCACCATCGACCGCGCAACCATGGGAGCCACCATTCTGCGCAAGGGGGTAAAACTGGATAACCTGATCATGATTGGACACAATGTGGAGGTGGGGGAAAATACAGTAATGGCTGCCCAGACAGGAGTTTCGGGTTCTACAAAAGTGGGGAAAAACTGTATGTTTGGCGGACAGGTGGGCATTGTCGGGCACATTACCATTGCAGACGATGTGAAGATTGGTGCACAATCCGGCATTCCAAATAGCATCAGGCAAGAGGGAAAGGTGGTGCTGGGTGCTCCTGCCATTGAAATTGGCCTGTTCCAGCGCAGTTATGTGGTATTTAAGAATCTTCCAAAGCTGAGAAGCCAGGTGTACGAACTGGAGAAAAAGGTTTCAGATCTGGAAAAATAACCGGCGGACCGATTTGTCTTAATTTTGTATCTTTGGGCCGTTTTACAGTATCCTGATACATTATGCATTAGAAGTATGGCGGAAAAACAGAAGACACTTAAAGCACCCATCTCATTTAATGGAAAAGGATTGCATACCGGAGTTGAGGTAAACATGACTTTTAAACCTGCACCTGAGCACCACGGCTATGTTTTCAAGCGAATCGATCTGCCCGGTCAGCCTATCATCAATGCACTGGCAGAATATGTGGTGGATACTTCAAGAGGTACCACCCTCGAGGAGAACGGAGCAAGGATCGCCACCATAGAACACGTACTTGCTTCATTTGTCGGAATGGGGCTCGACAATGTACTGATTGAAGTTGATGGACCCGAGGCACCCATCCTGGATGGAAGTTCCCGTGAGTATGCCGAAGCGATTGAGAAAACAGGAACTGTTGACCAGGCCACCGACAGAAAGTATTTTGTGCTGAAGGAGAAAGTGGAGTATTACGATGAAGATAATGGAATACATATCATAGCCTATCCCGACAAGAGTCAGAGCATCAACGTGCTCATCGACTATAACTCCAAAGTGCTGGGAAATCAGTATGCATCACTGGAAGGTCCGGAAAACTTCAAAAATGAGATTGCCCCCTGCCGGACTTTTGTATTCCTGCATGAACTGGAATACCTGATCAAGAACAACCTGATCAAAGGCGGTGATGTGGACAATGCCATTATCATTGTGGATCGGCAGATGGAACAAAAAGAGCTGGACAGGCTGGCTGAATTATTCAATAAACCCAAAGTGAAAATAATGCCCGAGGGGATCCTGAATAACGTGGATCTTCGGTTTTCCAATGAACCGGCCCGGCATAAACTACTGGATCTGATGGGAGACCTGGCCCTGGTGGGCCGTTGGTTCAAAGCTAAGATCATCGCTACCAGACCCGGACACCTGAGCAACAATGAGTTTGCCCGGGCTTTGAGGCAGGTGATGAAAAAAGCAGCCCTGCAAAAACAGGTACCTGTGTATAATCCCAATGTGGAGCCTCTGTTTGATACCAATGATGTAAAAACAAGATTGCCACACCGTTATCCCTTCCTGCTGGTGGATAAGGTGATTCACATGACTGAGAAATCTGTTGTAGGTATTAAGAACGTCACCCTGAATGAGCCTTACTTTATCGGGCATTTCCCGGCAGAACCCATTATGCCGGGTGTATTACAGATTGAGGCCGCCGCCCAGGTTGGAGGCATACTTGTACTTGGTACGGTTCCTGATCCGGAGAACTACTCAACCTACTTTCTTAAAATCGACAAGGTGAAATTCAAACGAAAAGTGGTTCCGGGAGATACCCTGATCCTCAAGATGGATCTGCTTGAACCAATTCGTCGGGGAATTGCCCTGATGTTCGCCGAAATCTTTGTAGGAAACAAGCTTGTAATGGAGGGTGAGTTGATGGCCCAGATCGTAAAAACAAAAAACAATGATTAGCAAACAAGCCAGTATCCATTCCGGAGCGAGGATTGCAGATAATGTGGTGATCGAATCTTTCTCAACCATCTATGAAGATGTGGAGATAGGTGCCGGAACCTGGATCGGGCCCAATGTGGTGATCATGAATGGTGCCCGCATTGGAAAGAATGTTAAGATTTTTCCTGGTGCGGTGATTTCCGGCGATCCACAGGATCTTAAATTTGAAGGTGAGTACACCACCGCCGAAATAGGTGATAATACCATTATCCGTGAATATGTTACCCTGAACAAGGGCACCAAAGCCAATAACAAAACAGTGGTAGGAAAAGATTGCCTGATCATGTCCTATGTTCATATCGCGCACGACTGTGTACTGAAAGACAGGGTAATCCTGGGAAGCTATGCCGGCCTTGCCGGAGAAGTGGAGGTGGACAACTGGGCTATTATAAGTCCGGGCAGCCTGGTGCACCAGTTCGTAAGGATCGGTGCTCATGTAATGATCCAGGGGGGTAGCAAAGTTGGAAAGGATGTGCCTCCTTTTGCAATGGCGGGAAGGGATCCGGTATCTTTTACCGGGATCAACTCCATAGGTTTGCGCAGAAGAGGATTTCAAAATGATACCATTTATGCCATCCAGGAGGTATACCGGATTCTATACCAGCGCGGACTAAACATATCAGATGCCCTGGAAATTGTGGAAGCCAACCTTCCAGCTTCAAAGGAGAGGGATGAGCTCATCCTCTTTATCCGAGGCTCTAAACGTGGAATTATCCGGGGTTATTTTGACGGCAAGGAAGAGTGATCACTCATTTCCTGAATCAGTATATGCATTCCATCCCTGTGCCTGCAGGGGGATGGCACTTCCGTCATTTCCCACAAGCAATGCCTTGCCTTTTTGATCGGTGATATTCCCGATAACACTCACTCCAGGTATGGCAGACACCTTTTCAAAATCGGAAAGGGGCAGTGTAAACAGCAGTTCATAATCCTCACCACCATGCAGGGCAGCCACCAAAGGTTCCAACTGGAATTCTCCAGCAACCTTTGCAGTCTCATCGGCTACAGGGATACGATCTTCATAGACCTGAACCCCACAATCCGAAGATTTACAGATATGAAGTAACTCGGAGGAGAGTCCATCCGATATATCAATCATTGAATCGGGTTTTATCCCGGACTCCTTCAGGGCAAGCAGTACATCGACCCTCGGTTCTGGTTTCAGGAAGCGTTCCAGGATATAATCATATCCCTTCAATTCGGGTTGAAACTCAGGATCCTCTGCATGGAGCTGTTTCTCTCTTTCCAGAACCTTCAGTCCCATATATGCCGACCCCAGGTCACCGGTCACACATACCAGGTTGTGATTTTGGGCGCCACTTCGTAGCGCCAGTTCCTCTTTCAATGCAGTTCCAATGGCAGTCACAGTGATAAGCAGTCCGGTTACTGATGCTGAGGTATCGCCTCCCACCAGGTCCACTTTGAACCGGTCACAAGCAAGCTTAACCCCTTCGTAAAATTCATCCAGGGCTTCGATGGAAAACTTCCCCGATATTCCAATCGAAACCGTGATCTGTCGGGGCGCTGCATTCATGGCGTACACATCCGACAGGTTCACCACCACCGCTTTGTATCCCAAGTGCCTCAATGGGGTATAAACCAGGTCAAAATGGATCCCCTCCAGCAACAGGTCAGTGGTCACCACCTGGTAATAAGATCCATGATCAATAACGGCTGCATCATCTCCCACACCCAGCTTAGTGCTCTCCTGATATGTTGAGAAACCTGAGGTGAGATGATCAATCAGGCCAAACTCACCTAGCTCTTCTATGGTGCGAATTTTCTTTGAGGTCATGGTCGGGGAGTGTTAAAAGATGAACAATTGACTCTCCTCGCTGAAAATGGCGAGGAACCGTCGATCCTCTTATTATTTATTCTATTACGCATGCAGGATTCAAATAGGCTGTTGTATACAAATGTAAGAACAAGTTTTTGTATATTTGCACTCTATTTTAAATTAATCTAATTTACAATTAGTCCAGTGCCATCCAAAACCTTAACCAGGAGCAGTTGTGACAGACCAGGAGAAAATATTAAATGAGGTAACGGGTAGTGATTACAAATTTGGTTTCCACACTGAGATTGATACTGAAACCATCCCCAAAGGATTGAACGAGGAGGTGATCCGTATCATATCTGCCAAGAAGGAGGAGCCGGAATGGCTCACCGAATCAAGACTAAAGGCATTCAGACACTGGCAGGGCATGAAGATGCCAGAGTGGGCCCACCTTGTGGTTCCGGAGATTGATTACCAGGAGATCATCTATTATGCTGCGCCCAAACAGGGTGCAAAATATGAGAGCATGGATGAGGTGGACCCGGAGCTTTTGGATACCTTCAACCGCCTGGGAATTCCCCTTGAAGAACAGAAACAACTGGCTGGAGTGGCAGTGGATGCAGTGATGGACAGTGTATCGGTTAAGACCACCTTCCAGGATACGCTGGCTGATCTGGGCATTATTTTCTGTTCCTTCAGTGAAGCTGTGAGGAATCACCCCGATCTTATAAAGAAATTTATGGGCTCTGTGGTCCCTTATACCGATAACTATTTTGCTGCCCTTAACTCAGCGGTTTTCAGTGACGGATCGTTCTGCTACATCCCAAAAGGAGTACGTTGCCCCATGGAACTTTCCACCTATTTCAGGATCAATGCAGCCAATACTGGTCAGTTTGAAAGAACCCTTATCGTGGCAGAAGACGATTCCTATGTGAGTTACCTGGAGGGTTGTACTGCACCCCAGCGGGATGAGAATCAATTGCATGCAGCCATTGTAGAGATTGTGGCTATGGAGAATTCAGAAGTGAAATACTCCACAGTTCAAAACTGGTATCCCGGAAATAAAGAGGGAAAGGGAGGAATCTACAATTTTGTAACCAAAAGAGGAATTTGCAAAGGAGACAATGCCAAGATCTCATGGACCCAGGTGGAAACTGGTTCCGCCATTACCTGGAAATATCCCAGTTGTATTTTGAAGGGTAACAATTCGGTGGGCGAGTTTTACTCGGTAGCCGTAACCAATAACTACCAGCAAGCAGATACAGGGACCAAAATGATCCATATCGGGAAAAATACACGGTCAACCATTATATCGAAAGGTATCAGTGCAGGGAAGAGTCAGAACTCCTACCGGGGACTGGTAAAAGTGTTGAAGGGTGCAGAAAATGCAAGGAATTTTTCACAATGCGACAGCCTGCTGTTGGGCGACAAATGCGGGGCACATACCTTCCCATACCTTGAAGTTGATAACAAAACGGCCGTTGTAGAACATGAAGCCACTACTTCAAAGATCGGAGAGGATCAGATCTTTTACTGTAATCAGCGTGGGATCGATACTGAAAATGCCATCAGTTTGATTGTAAATGGATATGCAAAGGAGGTATTGAACAAGCTTCCCATGGAATTTGCTGTAGAAGCACAAAAATTATTGGCCATTACGCTTGAAGGTAGCGTCGGTTAACGCTGACTTCGTCAGCTAGTGGAAAGTAAGACAGTGGAAAG
>JBDLIX010000034.1:0-39078 GCA_039714655.1 Bacteroidota bacterium | reverse complement strand
TCGCATATATTTTACCGCTACGTGGTTATCCGCTACGCGAATTACCGAAGGAACTGAGCCGTGAGGCGAATTACCGAAGGAACTGAGCCGTGAGGCGAATTACCGAAGGAACTGAGCCGTGAGGCGAAGAATCCCAGGTAGCTTGTAAAACATATGCTCCAGATATAACGATACATGGAGGATTAAATGCAGAAAACGTATTAGAGGTCAAACTTGATGCCCTGTGCCAAAGGGAGGTCTGTTCCGTAATTGATGGTGTTGGTCTGTCGGCGCATGTAAGCTTTCCAAGCATCGGAACCAGACTCACGTCCGCCACCGGTCTCCTTCTCTCCTCCAAACGCTCCTCCGATCTCCGCTCCTGATGTGCCGATATTTACATTGGCAATCCCACAATCGGAACCCACACCTGACAGGAACTGTTCAGCTTCACGCACATTAAGGGTGAATATAGCTGAGGAGAGTCCCTGCGGAACATCATTGTTCAATGCAATAGCCTCATCAATAGAACCATAACTGATCAGGTAGAGCAGAGGAGCAAAAGTTTCATCCTGGACAATTTCAAAGTGGTTTTTTACCTCGGCCAGTGCAGGAACTACATATGTTCTGTTTTCGTATCCCGGTCCATCCAACACATCACCTCCGAAAAGAATGGTTCCTCCCTCCTGCTTCACCTTATGAATGGCATTGGTGAAAAGATCCACTGCCACAGTGTCAACCACCGGTCCAACCAGGACCTGCTCATCCAGGGGATTCCCGATTCGTTGTGATACCTGCTGATAAGCCTTTATCAGCCGGGCTTTCACCTCATCATATACTTTCTCATGAATAATCACCCTGCGTGTTGAAGTACAACGTTGTCCGGCCGTTCCGACGGCACCGAAGACAATGGCAGGAATGACCAAATTCAGATCGGCATGCTCAGAAACGATCAAGGCATTGTTTCCGCCCAACTCCATGATGGAACTACCCAGTCTTTCACCAACGATCCCGGATATATGCTTTCCTACCCGGGTGGAACCTGTTACCGAGAAGAGCGGGATCCTTTTATCCGCTGCAAAGTTATCTCCCATAACAGAGGATTTTGCCACAACCAGATTGAATACACCCTCAGGAACACTGTTCTCTTTAAGTACTTTACTGATGATATTCTGAATGGCAATAGCGGTTAACGGAGCCTTGGAACTGGGCTTCCATACCACCACATCACCTGCCACAGCAGCGATCATGGAATTCCATGCCCAAACTGCAACCGGGAAATTAAAAGAGGTCACCAGTCCCACAATACCCAGCGGATGATACTGGTCATACATCCGGTGTTGGGGTCTTTCTGATTGCATGGTAGACCCATACAACTGCCTCGATTGTCCCACAGCAAAATCACAGATGTCAATCATTTCCTGTACTTCTCCCAGCCCCTCCTGATAAATCTTTCCCATTTCCAGGGTTACCAAAAATCCCAGGTCCTCCTTAGATTCCCTAAGGGCCAGCCCAATCTGCCGAACGACCTCTCCCCTGATGGGTGCCGGGACGGTTTTCCAGGTCTTAAAAGCTTCTTCAGCAGTCCGGATCACTTTCTCATAATCATCTGCCGTTGCATTGGTTACTGTGGCGATTGTCTCTCCATCAATAGGTGACACTGAAGAGGTTACATCTCCTTTTGTATCCAGCCAATTCTGCCCGGTAGTGGCTCCGGGATTTACATTCTGAATCCCCAGACGGTTCAGAACTGAAATAACCTTGTCTTTATATTCCTTTTCCATAAAACCAGATTTTTCTACGATTATTGATCAACAAAATTAACAATGGATCGTTTCATAAAAGATATTTAAAAACATGCATAAATCAGAATGCCTGCAGGCTTGGCAATTATCCTGAAAAGCATTAACTTCGCACCGCTTCAGAAAACGGAGTTATAGTTCTTAAAATAGTGAATCATAGTTAGCCCAGGTGGCGGAATTGGTAGACGCGCTGGTCTCAAACACCAGTGATAGCAATATCGTGCCGGTTCGATCCCGGCCCTGGGCACAATCCTCAACCCGGATGTCAGAGAATACCACAATGAATGGAACGAAGCAGCTAGCCATAGACAAACGCTATCTGAAGATGGCCAGAATCTGGGCATCCAACTCGTATTGCATCCGCAGAAAGGTTGGAGCGCTCCTGGTAAAGGACAAAATGATCATTTCAGATGGTTATAACGGTACACCGTCGGGTTTCGAAAATGAATGCGAGGATGAGCACGATACGACCAAATCCTATGTTCTGCACGCTGAAGCCAATGCCATTACAAAAGTGGCCAAATCCAACAACAGCAGTGAAGGATCAACCCTTTACATAACAACCTCTCCATGCATGGAGTGTTCCAAACTAATCATTCAGGCTGGAATTACCAGGGTGGTCTATGAAGAAAAGTACAGGATAACCGACGGTCTGGATTTATTAGATCGGGCGAAGATTGAATTGATCCACATACCCGAGATCGGAAGTGAGGAGAGATGATCCATTGATGAAGAAAAGACAATGAGGAAAAAGAGAGACAAACTGATCATATTTTTACCCATGATTATAAGCGTGGCCCTGATTGTGGGGATCCTTGTGGGTAACTGGATTACCGGGATTCGTGTCAGAAGCATTGTGACAGATGAGGTAAACAAACAAAAATTCTCCATTCGTCCGGGTCACAATGCAGGATCAGGATTTTCGCTTGCTCCCAAGGGGAATAAGATCTCCTCAGCCCTTCAATACATCCTCAATGAATATGTGGATACTGTAAGCATGGCCAACCTAAACGAATCGGTTATGCCAGCAATGCTGGAGAAACTTGATCCACACTCCATCTATATTCCGGCCCGGGAATTTCAAAAGTTTTCAGAACCCCTGGTAGGAAACTTCAGTGGGATCGGTGTATCCTTTAACATGACTGAAGATAGTGTGGCCATCATCAACACCATCCCCAACGGTCCATCCGAAATGGTAGGTGTCATGGCAGGTGACCGTATTATTATGGTCGATGATTCAATTGTGGCCGGGGTGAATATGCCCAGCGACGATATTGTAAAGATGTTGAAGGGACCGAAGAATACGGTTGTACGTGTTACCATATACCGGAGAGGCGAATCAGAACCCATACTCTTCGAAATTACACGTGACGATATTCCAATCTACAGTGTGGATGTGGCTTACATGGTGGATGATAAGACAGGTTATATTAAAATCAGCCAGTTTGCCCAAACCACCTATCGTGAGTTTATGGAGGCCGTTGAAAAGCTGAAATCACAAGGAGTGGAGAAACTGATCCTCGACCTGAGAAACAATGGAGGTGGTATCATGGAAGCCGCTACCATGATTGCCGATCAATTCCTGGAAGAGGGACAACTGATTGTCTATATGGAAGGTCGTTCCAGACCCAGGGAAAACGATTATGCAACTTCGCGCGGTATCCTGAAGGATGACAAATTGGTGATCCTGGTGAATGAATCAAGTGCTTCTGCCAGTGAGATCCTTGCAGGTGCTATTCAGGACAATGACCGGGGAATGGTGATTGGTCGGCGGTCATTCGGGAAAGGACTGGTGCAGGAAGAGATGCGATTTACAGATGGATCGGCGGTACGACTCACAGTGGCCAGGTACTATACACCCACGGGAAGGAGCATCCAACGTCCCTATGAAAATGGAAAGGAAGATTATTACCATGATTTTAGCGACCGGATGCAACGCGGTGAATTGGAACACAAGGACAGCATTAAGTTTGATGATTCTAAAAAATTCATTACTCCCGGTGGCAAAACCGTATACGGAGGCGGAGGTATCATGCCGGATGTTTTTGTTCCAGTGGACACTACTGGCGCATCGGAATATTACAGCAGAGCAAGGAGCCTGGGACTCATGTACAGGTTTGCTTTCTTCTATATCGACAGGCACAGGGGCTCCCTGGAACAATTTACAACTCCGGAAGATATTGAAGCTTACCTGGACGACCAGGATATTCTCCCACAATTTATAAATTATGCCAAGGAGAAAGGCATACAGCCCGATAATGACGATATCAAGACTTCGAAATTAATCCTGGAAAAGACCATTAAAGCTTATGTGGCCAGGAACATTATTGATAATGATGGATTCTATCCTATCATTGCCGACATTGACAATGTCCTTCAGGTGGCCATTGATACCATTTCCAGCCTTTAAACACAACAGCCATTAAACCTTTTCGTAATTGCATCATCTAAGAGGCAAATGAAAATCAATTTACCAATTAGAAACAGATGTATTATGAAAAATTATAGAATTAAAACAGCAGGAGTATTATTACTGTCAGCAATGATGCTCACAGGATTGAATGCGCAATCACCACGTCAGGGCGGCAGAGCCTTAGGGCCATGTGGTCAGGGAGAGGGACCAAATCGGGGATTTGGACAGAATCAGGCATATGGACAGAGTCGAGGTTTTGGACAGAATCAGGGTTTTGGACAGAATCAGGGTTTTTACCACCGTGGACCAGGATTTGGCCAGGGACAAGCAAGAGTGGCACAATATTTCTTCCTGGACCTCTCCGAGGATCAGAAAGTAGAGATGCAATCCCTTAGAAGTGATCATTATAAAATCATGAAGCCTTTAAGGAATAAAAATGTTGAGCTAAAGGCCAGGGAACGAACCCTGCTCTCTGAGGAGAATGTGGATATGAAAGCCGTGAACAAGGTCATCGATGAGCAAACCGACCTGATGAACAAGATAAGAAAACTACAGGTCGAACATGAAATTCAGGCTAAAAGTATCCTCACCGATGAACAGGTTATGAAACTGGATCAGAGAAGGAAATTTGCAAGGCAGAGAAAAATTTAGGTTAGTGAAGTGAGATAAAACAAGTCCGCCTCCTTGAATTCTTTTATGAGTTTATATGGGGTGGGCCTGTTTTTTATCTCTCAAGGAGAGGTGAAACACGATTTATTCTACCATCGTCAGGATGGCTCGCGCTGCTGCTTCAGGCTCTTCAATAAATCCCATATGGCCGCTCTCTTTAAGCCTTAACACCCTGGCATGGGGAGCCAGGTCCACCAGCATCTCAAACACCTCTTTGGGAATATAATTATCCTTCATCCCACCTATAAGCAATACCGGAATCTGAGGATCTTTCAATACATGTGTCCGGTCGGGGCGCTGCCTCATTCCATTCAAAATAGCCACAATACCATTGTCAGGATTACCCAGTGCCAGATTTCTGACCCGGTCCACCTCGGATTTTAACCTTTCCACATTATCATCTGCAAATCCTTTGGGAATATTCACATTGATGATCTGACGTTTTTTTCGACACTGCACCAGGCTGATCTCACGGTCCCGGTTCACCTTCTTCTCTTCCGAATCAGCAAAACAGGTAGAGTGGAAAAGCGAATAACCCATTAAACTTTCAGGATATTTCTCAGCAAAAGCCATGGTCACATACCCCCCCATGGAATGACCTACCAGGAATATCTTCCCAATCTTCTCAGCTTCAAGCAGAGCATACAATGATTCTGCCAGCTCTTCCATGGAGTGGATACTACCCCAGGTTCCCGATTTTCCATGACCAGGAAGGTCCATGATCAACACCCTGAAACGATCCCGAAACAGTTCAGCGAAACCTTCCCATACACCACCACTCTCCAGGTAACCGTGCAAAAACAGGATGCATGGACCTTCACCCACATCGCTATACACTACTTCAACATCCTTATAATTAATCTTCTTCTGCATGATATGCTATCGGTTTGATTGCATCAATTCTTCAATTTCACCGGCCTCAATGGGGATCTCCTTCATCAGATCCACAGGTCCCTCTTCTGTGATTAATATATCATTTTCAAGCCTGATCCCAATCCCCTCTTCCGGAATATAGATGGCAGGCTCGCAGGTGAGCACCATTCCTGGCTGAAAAGGTTGGGTTTGATCAAAGGGATCATGAACATCCAGTCCCATGGAGTGTGAGGTACCGTGCATGAAATATCCTTTCCAGAGCGACTCCTCCTGTGACCGTGCTCCGGCATCCTTCCTGGTATATAGTTCAAGTCTAATATGCTCCTCCTCCCACAATTCACCCACCTGGTTATGAAATTCCGACATCACTTTACCTGGGATCATCATCTCTCTGGCCTGTCGAAAGACCCTCAGCACCGCTTCATACACCTCCCGCTGTCTTTTTGTAAAATGGCCATTTACAGGGATGGTACGTGAACAATCAGCTGCATAGTTGTTCACTTCCGCACCAAAATCCATCAGCAGTAAATCTCCATCTAAACAGCGGCTGTTGTTCTCCACATAGTGCAGGATCAGCGAATTCTTACCACTTGCAACAATGGGCTCATAGGCGTGCCCATCTGCACCACGGCTAATAAATTCAGCTGTGATTTCAGCCTCAACCTCATACTCCCACATTTTCGGTTTTATCATTTCCAGTACCCGTAAAAAGGCTGACCGTGTAATGGCGCTTCCCTTTTTTATCGCTTCCACCTCTTCATACTCCTTTACCATCCTTAACCGCATCATCAGGGGTGATAACTGGGAGTGGTTATGATTGGGGTAATGGTTGGAGATTTTTTCAATAAGCACTGTACCTGTAACATGGAGGTTAGAAGCTTTGGGGACCAAAAACTCCAGAATCCCGTCCAGATCCTCCAGCCATTTAACCTGTGAGATCCCAGAGCGAATGGCAGCCTCCTCAAGGGTAAGACCAGGACCTGACCACAATCTGGATTTTGGAGTTGGTTTTCTAATAAAAAGCAGTTCCTGCAGGGTGGGATCGGGATGACCCGGGGCGAGTACCAACACGCTCTCCTCCTGGTTGATCCCTGTCAGGTAAAAAAAATCTGAATTCTGACGGAAAGGATAATACTGATCACCACTCCTGGACCTCCTGTCGTTTGAGCCCATCAGTACCACAGAACCAAGTGTCAACGAGTCAACCAGTTTTGCCCTGTTTTTGACAAATAGAGTGGTCGAGATGGGAGCTGACTTCATGCGTAGAAATGTTTTGTTAAAATTTCAGTCGAGGTAATATCTAACGTGTTTAAGGAAAAAAAATGAGTGAGAAAATGCTATATTTGTTAATCTCAATCTGCAATTTAAGTAACTTATTCTAATTGTAATCATATGTCCGGTATTTTCACTTCTTCCATTGGAAAGAAACTATTGATGTCGCTGGCAGGTCTCTTTCTTATTACCTTCCTGCTAGTCCACATGGGGCTCAACCTATTGGTGATCATTTTTGACGACCCCATGGTTTACAACAAGGCGGCCCACTTTATGAGTTCAAATATCCTGATAAAGATCTTTGAGATCTTCTTGTTCGGTGGGCTCTTATTGCATGTAATCTATGCTTTGATCCTCCAGGTCCAGAATTGGATCGCCCGGCCCAGGAGGTACAACAAGGCCAATTATTCCAACACCTCCTTCTTTTCCAAATTCATGATCCACACTGCTGCAATTATCCTGGTGTTCCTGGTGATCCATTTTGTAGATTTCTATTTTAAGGCCAAATTTGGTCATGCCACTGAGATTCATGTGGATGGAGTAGCATACCACGATTTTGCCTCCGAAATAGTGGATAAATTCAAATTGATGCCCTTTGTGGTCTTCTATATCGCAGCCTTTATCTTCCTGGGATTCCACCTTATCCACGGCTTTCAATCGGCTTTCAAGACCCTGGGGCTGGATCATAAAAAATATACTCCGGTGATCCAGGTATTGGCCATTATATACACCACAGTTGTAGTAGCCGGTTATTCAATCATTCCAGTGGTGGTCTACTTTCAGTAATAATAACAAAACAAATCATATGGTTAAGTTTCATTCCCGCGTACCTGAGGGGCCATTGGCCGAAAAATGGTCAAACTATAAATCCAATCAGAATCTGGTCAACCCGGCCAACAAACGTAAACTGGATGTGATAGTAGTGGGAACCGGTCTTGCCGGAGCCTCTGCTGCCGCTTCACTTGCAGAGATGGGATTCAAAGTGAAATCTTTCTGTTACCAGGACAGCCCCAGGCGTGCTCACAGTATCGCGGCTCAGGGCGGCATCAATGCAGCCAAGAATTATCAGAACGATGGCGATAGTATTTATCGCCTCTTTTACGACACCATCAAAGGTGGAGATTACCGCTCCAGAGAAGCCAATGTTTACAGGCTTGCAGAGGTGAGTAACGATATTATCGACCAGTGTGTTGCCCAGGGGGTTCCTTTTGCCAGGGAGTACGGAGGTACACTGGACAACCGTTCATTTGGAGGAGCCCTTGTCTCAAGAACCTTTTATGCCAGGGGACAGACCGGTCAGCAATTGCTGTTGGGAGCTTACCAGGCATTGAGCAGGCAAATCAAAAAAGGGAATGTGGAGATGGTTCCCAGGATGGAGATGTACAACCTGGTAATGGTAGATGGAAAGGCACGTGGCATTATCGGACGGGATGTAATCACCGGCAAACTGGAGCGCTATAGTGCACACGCAGTGGTGCTGGCCACAGGAGGATACGGCAATGTATTTTTTCTTTCCACCATGGCCATGGGGGCTAATGCAAGTGCCGCCTGGCAATGTCATAAAAAAGGAGCCGCAATCGGAAATCCATGCTTTGTTCAGATCCATCCCACCTGCATTCCTGTCCATGGCGATTATCAGTCGAAACTGACCCTCATGAGTGAAAGCCTTCGCAATGATGGACGCATATGGGTACCTAAAAAGAAAGAGGATGCTGAACGACTCCAGTCAGGAGATATTGGAGGAGTGGATATCCCTGAAGAGGATCGCGATTATTACCTGGAGCGGCGCTATCCCGCATTTGGAAATCTTGTGCCCAGGGATGTGGCTTCCAGGGCTGCCAAGGAACGATGTGATGCAGGATACGGTGTGAATTCTACGGGTCTTGCTGTTTTCCTCGATTTTAAAGATGCTATAAATCGACTTGGGAAAGATGTGATCGAAGCCAAATATGGGAACCTCTTCCAGATGTATGAGAAGATTACCGATGACAATCCATACGAAGTACCCATGATGATCTACCCTGCCATCCACTATTCCATGGGAGGGATCTGGGTCGATTACGAACTGCAGACTACCATTCCGGGACTGTTTGCAACTGGTGAATCAAATTTCTCCGACCACGGAGCCAACCGACTGGGAGCTTCTGCCCTGATGCAGGGACTGGCCGATGGATATTTTGTATTGCCCTACACCATTCAGAATTTCCTGGCTGATGAGATCAATACCCCCAGGTTCAATACGGACACCCCTGAATTTGATGAAGCAGAACAGGAGGTGAAGGGACAATTGGAAAAATTGATGGCGATAAAAGGTGGCCAGACAGTAGATACATTGCATAAACGCCTGGGCAAAATTATGTGGGAAAATGTGGGAATGGCCAGGAACAAGGAGGGATTAATCAAGGCCAGGGAAGAGCTCAGGAAACTGAAGGACGATTTCTGGTCAGAGGTAAAAATACCTGGAGAGTTGAATGACCTCAATCCGGAACTTCAGAAGGCAAGTCGCCTGGCCGATTTTATTGAACTGGGTGAATTGATGGCCATGGATGCCCTCAATCGGGAGGAGTCGTGTGGCGGACACTTCAGGGAAGAGTTCCAGACCGAAGAGGGTGAGGCACTGCGCAATGATAAGGATTTCACCTATGTAGCTGCCTGGGAGTATAAAGGTCCGGGAAAAGAGCCTCAACTTCATAAAGAAGCCCTTGATTTTGAATACATTGAAGTAAAACAAAGAAATTACAAATAATAGACCATCTGCAATGAATCTGAAACTGAAAATCTGGCGTCAGAAGGATCCCCAAACCAGGGGTAAGTTCGTTAATTACCAATTAAGGGACATTTCACCAGACAGCTCCTTTCTGGAGATGCTGGATGTCCTGAATGAACAACTGGTCTCCAGAAATGAAGAGCCTGTAGTGTTTGATCACGATTGCCGGGAAGGGATTTGCGGCGCCTGTGGTATGTACATCAACGGAAGGCCCCACGGACCCGATTCCCTGATCACAGTCTGTCAGCTCCACATGCGCAAATTCAAGGATGGAGATACCATTGTAATTGAACCCTGGAGAGCCCGTGCCTTCCCGGTGATAAAGGACTTGGCCGTGGACCGTTCAGCATTCGATCTGTTGATCCAGGAGGCTGGTTTTGTGTCGATAAATACAGGAAGTGCTCCTGATGCCAACAGCATCCCCATTAAAAAAGAGAATGCAGACCTCTCCATGGATGCTGCAGCTTGTATCGGATGTGGAGCATGCGTAGCAGCATGTAAGAATGCTTCAGCCATGCTTTTCGTGGGTGCCAAAGTTTCCCACCTTACCCTGTTGCCTCAAGGAAAAGTTGAAGCCCTTGAGCGGGCGAGCAAAATGGTTACAAAGATGGATGAGTTGGGATTTGGAAGTTGCACCAACACGGGAGCCTGTGAGGCAGAATGCCCCAAAGGAATTAAACTGACCAATATTGCCAGGTTGAATCGGGAGTATTACAAGGCCACATTTTAAGTTACACCATTCGCATCTATTCACACTTACCCCGTAGCATATTTTATAAAAGCTGCCTACAGCTTGTGCGAAGCGCAAGGTTAAGCTGCGTTATAAAGATATGCTACTGAGTTATAGTTCTATTTGGAGGCCCTGCTTTTATGGGAAAGGTAGCCTGCAAACCTTCCAATAATGTATGCTGTATAGATTGTAATAAAGGGCAGTTTTATTAATGAATCCAGATTACCAGTTTCTGAAAGGATAATTAATAGTGCTGTGAGAACAATGATAAATACAAAATCCAGCAGAATGCTTTTCATTTTCATATCCTAAATTTTTAATGAATGATATCAGTCACCCATGGTTTTTTCGACCTCTTCAATGGTTTTTGGAATAGGAGTCCCCAGTACACGACTTCCGGTATCGGTGATGAGGATATCATCCTCAATTCTGATTCCGCCGAATCCCAGATAAGACTCTGTCTTCTGGTAATTGATAAACTGCTCCAGTTTTTTCTCACTTTTCCACTTCTCGATCAGTGCAGGAATGAAATAACAACCGGGTTCATTGGTTATCACAAATCCAGGTTCCAGTTCCCGGCCTATTCTCAGGTAAGCCAGCCCAAACTGATCACTTCGTTTCAGTGAATCAGTGTATCCCACACTATTTTCGCCCAGTCCTTCCAAATCGTGAACATCCAGCCCCATCAGGTGCCCGAGTCCATGTGGAAAGAACAGGGCATGGGCCCCTGCGGCAACAGCTTCGTCTATATCTCCCTTTAAAATTCCCAGCTCTTTCAAACCTCCGGCAATGATCTTAGCTGCCATCAGGTGAACCTCAAGATAAGTTTTTCCCGGAGCTGAAGCTTCAATGGTTTGGTTATTTGCCGCCAGAACAATGTTATAGATATCTCTCTGCTGTGTTGAGAATTTCCCACCCACCGGGAAGGTCCTGGTGATGTCGCTGGCATAGCACATTGCTGTTTCTGCACCTGCATCGCAAATAACCATCCTGCCATCCACTAATTCATTTCCATGATAATGGTTGTGAAGGGTTTGTCCATCCATACTCAGGATCACCGGAAAGGCAACCATTCCACCGTGAGAAAGTGCAATGCCTTCAATGGCACCGGAAAGTTCTCGCTCAAAGTTCCCGGCAAAACCCATTTTCATGGCTGTGGTATGCATGATACCTGCCACGTCAATAGCTTTTTCGATTTCTGCTATTTCGTACTGGTCCTTGACCGCCCGTAGTTTAATGACTGCACCAATGACCTCCTCCGAAATATATTCTTGTACCTCTTCGCATCTAACTCCAAGAAGTTCTGCAAGCTTGATCACATGATCCCCACGGTAGGGGGGAAGGATATGGATCTTCCTGCCAGATTTCAGGGCCGACCGGAGATCATTTTTCAAACTCGCTAGTGTATCAGTTGACTCAACTGCAACCTCTTCTGCCAGCTCTTTTACTGAAGGCTGATTGCCCATCCAGAT
Source organism: Bacteroidota bacterium (assembly GCA_039714655.1). GTDB lineage: Bacteria > Bacteroidota > Bacteroidia > Bacteroidales. The sequence continues at coordinate 27,104 of JBDLIX010000034.1, read as the reverse complement.
GATATCCGCCATTGTGATGTCATCCCCGTAAAGGGTGTCATTGCCTGCTTCCACATCACATACTCCGTAAAGCCCGGGTTTATTGATTCCAAAGAGATAGAGAAAACTGCTATCCTGCCGGTAATGATAAGTATTGTCTTTATAATTCATGGAGCTCTCCTCATTTCCCGGGAACAGGATAAGACCGTCACCCACTAATTCACGAAGGAGTTTTCTTCGCTGCCAATAGACCTCTTTTGGGAACATATTCTTTGGTATTTAATTTTTAAATGATTTGCGTTGAAGAGGCATAAAAGTAACTTCAATTTTTGACAAACAGCCAAAAACAGCCATTTTCTTTAATAGTATAACCGCATGTTATACACCACATGAAGAGAGTTGTTATGCAAAATCACTTGATAAACTCTCTATATTGTAACCTTTTCATACACAAACCGTAAAAAAATGCGAATAGTGTTGCATGATAATAATAATTTCCTATATTCGCATCAGACTAGCCATTGTTTAACCCTTTATCAACAATTTTACCAACATGCCCTATCGCCGACTACCTAATACTGACTCTGCACGTTTGAAATCTCTCAAGTCTGCATATGAAAAGGGAAGGGATGTTCCACCGTTTAAATTGGCCTTCAGCCCGACCTCCTATCGGAAAATTCAATCGGTACTCCCCGTATTTGAATCTGCCATCTTTGAACATAAATATTCGCTGAACATTCAGGCAGACAAAAATAAGGAGTATCAAAAACGTCTCAAAAAGGTACGACTTTACATATCCCACTTCATCCAGGTGGTAAATATGGCAATTTCTCGAGGCGACATAGTGCCTGAGACCAGAAACTTTTTCGGTTTGGTGGAAGAGGAGAAAAAGGTACCCTCCCTCACTTCAGAAGAGGAGATTATCATCTGGGGCCAACAATTAATTGATGGTGAAAAGAAAAGACGGAATTTAGGATTAAGCCCGATTACCAATCCCACCGTTGCAGTTCTGAAGGTCCACTATGACAAATTCATTGAGTATCACAGCTACCAGCAAAACCTGAAAAAAAAGAGTCAGCGTGCACAGGAACAATTGAATGAAAAACGTTCCCAGGTGGACGGAGTCATCCAGCTGATCTGGAATGAAGTTGAAAACACTTTCACTGATCTACCTGAAGAGATGCGCAGGGAAAAAGCTTCAGAATACGGACTGGTCTATGTGTTCAGGAAGAATGAACTGAATAATATCAATCAGTTTCAGTCTCCCCGAATTGAGGAGATCGGGTAGTAAAACCTCCTGCCTGGTAAAACCATAAGACGAAAAAGAAGGCAAATACAAACAGACTTAGGACTGCAGCCATGGGCATCATTGAACTGGTGCCTATCTCTTCCAGCATATCATCCGCAGTTCCCCTGGAATAGAAATAGTAGTAGATCACTCCCATCGTATTATTCACAAAATGGGCCAATATGGGATACCATATGGAACGCCCATAGAACATCAGGTAACCAAGGATGAGACCCAATACAAAACGGGGCAGGAATGAGAAAAATTGAAAATGAAATGCACTAAAAAGGATGGCTGTGATCAATATGGCCGCATGCGCATTCTTCACCATTCCATACAACAGCCGCTGAAGCAGACCCCGGAAGATCAACTCCTCTCCCACTGCAGCAATCACACCAATCATTAGCAGGTTCACCAGCAGTCCGCTAACGGTCCGGGTTGTGGTAAATGCACGCATCACCTCTTCCGCATCCTGTTCAAGACTCCGAAGAAACCTATCCACCACCTTAATGGGAAATTCCAATTTCAAATTGATCTCAGCCAGATAATTGATAAATGGGACAACCGCAATCATCATGGCTATGGTCAGCAACAATGCGAAACTCCTTGTAGGATTGCGAAACTGAAAATATGCAAAAATGTCACCTTCAAAAAGGTATGAAAACAATAAAGCCGGAATGATAAATGTGCCTATGGATCCCAGGATTTGTATCAGTTTCGACGCAGCCACATACCTGGGATCGTCAAATGCACCCAATGTGAGGATTTCAGAGAATCCAAAACCATAGATCCATCCGGCCAGAAAAGCTCCCAGGAACTGGAAAATCAATCCCAGAATAAAAAGGATCACAACTGTAAAAAGGAATTTTTCTGCCGGTCTCAATCCGGCAAGTAATGCTCTCTCACCCACTAATTTTTGTATTTTTGCAGCAGATTTAAAGCACAAAGAAAGCGATTTGAAAGGTTAGTTCCTACATTAATTATTCACCATGAGAATTGACGGTCTTGATCTCGGTCACCAACCCCTTTTCCTGGCACCCATGGAAGATATTACCGATCCTTCCTTCAGATTCCTGTGTAAGAAATTCGGAGCTGATATGATGTACACCGAATTCATTTCGTCTGACGGACTGATCAGGGATGGAGCCAAGAGTGTTAAAAAGCTGGAGATCTTCGATTATGAAAGACCCATGGGCATTCAACTTTATGGGCACATCGTTGAATCAATGGTGGAGGCCACATACCGTGCTTTGGAATCTAAACCAGAGATTATCGACATCAACTATGGCTGTCCGGTGAGAAAAATAGCCAACCGTGGTGCCGGAGCTGGTATGCTTGCCAATATCCCGCTGATGATGGAGATGACCCGCGCCATTGTTGAAGCTTCAACAGTACCGGTGACAGTGAAAACCAGACTGGGGTGGGATGAGCGTAACAAGGTGATTGTGGAGGTGGCTGAAGAGCTGCAGGATCAGGGAATCAGCGCGCTTACCATCCATGGGCGGACACGCGCCCAGATGTACAAGGGAACGGCTGACTGGACCCTGATAGGGAAAGTAAAAAACAATCCCCGTATGCATATTCCCATCATCGGCAATGGGGACATAACAAATCCTGCAGAGGCCAAAGAAGCTTTCGAACGGTTCGGAGTGGACGGGATCATGATCGGAAGAGCAGCTGTTGGAAAACCCTGGCTGTTCAGACACGTGAAACACTTCCTGGAGCACAAGGAGCTGTTGCCAGATCCTACAGTTTCAGAAAAAGTGGACATGGCCAAACTACAATTTTCCAAATCACTTGAGATTAAGTCAGCACCGGTGGGAGTGTACGAAATGCGTCGTCACTTTTCCAATTACTTCAAAGGGCTTCCTCATTTCAAAGAGATGCGTTTGAAATTACTTACTACACTTGAGGTTGATGAGATCTTTGCGCTGTTAGAACAGGTCAGGGAAAATTATGGGGATTACAGGCCGGATGTAGCCGGAGGATTTTGGGATAATTAAGTTTTGGATTCGCCGTTTTCGGCTCTCTTTGGATAATCCAGGTTGCAATGCAAGCCTCGGCTCTCCTTCCTGGCCTGGGCCATTTTGATTACCAGATACCCCACATTGATCAGGTTGCGCAGCTGACAAATTCTTAAAGAGAGGTTTGATTTTTTATAGAGAGCCTCTGTCTCCCTGTAGATAATCTCCAACCTGGCGGTGGCCCTTTCCAGACGCAGGTCAGACCGCACGATCCCCACATAATTGGTCATGATCTGTTTCAGCTCCTTCAGGTTCTGTGTGATCAGTACCATCTCCTCGGGATGGGTGGTGCCTGTGTCATCCCAATCAGGGATTTTCGAAGCAAAATCGTACCCTGGAGCATGCTTCGATGCGTGCTTCGCAGCACGATCGGCAAATACAATAGCCTCAACCAGTGAATTGGATGCCAATCGGTTTGCCCCGTGCAATCCCGTTGAAGATACCTCCCCCACTGCATAGAGCCTGTTGATCCATGTCTGGGCATCCATGTCCACTTTGATCCCTCCGCATTGATAATGGGCAGCAGGAACTACCGGGATCATATCTTTTGCAATATCGATGCCTATGGATTTACATTTTTCGGTGATGTTGGGGAAATGTTCCTTGAGGGCATCCTCTTCAAGGTGAGTTGCATCCAGGTAGACAAAATCGTGGCCATGGATCTTCATCTCATTGTCAATGGCTCTGGCCACAATATCCCTGGGCGCCAGGCTCCCCCTTTCATCATATTTGTTCATGAACTTCTCCCCAAGCTGATTTTTGAGGATCCCTCCATAACCACGCATGGCTTCAGTAATGAGAAAGGAAGGCGATTCGCCGGGATTGTAGAGTGAAGTAGGATGGAACTGCACAAATTCCATGTTCTCAATGATGCCTTTGGCCCGGTAGACCATGGCAATCCCATCGCCCGTGGCAATAGGCGGATTGGTGGTGGTAGAATAAAGATGACCTGCACCCCCCGATGCCAGCAGCGTAGTCTTAGAAAGGATCTTGATTATCTCCTCTGTTTCCAGGTTCAGCACATAGGCCCCATAACACTCTATATCGGTCATATGCCGCTTCACCAGATGGCCAAGGTGATGCTGGGTAATCAGGTCCACGGCAAAATACTGCTCCAGTACCTCAATGCCGGGATGCTGTCGTACCTGTGTCGAAATCGCACGTTGTATCTCTTCTCCGGTGTTGTCCTTGTGATGAAGGATTCTGTGTTCCGAATGACCGCCTTCTCTGGCCAGGTCATACTTTCCGCTGGAAGATTTGTCGAATTTAGTTCCCCACTGGATGAGCTCCCGGATCTGGGACGGGCCCTCTTCAACAACCATTCTTACAACCTCTTCATTGCAGAGATGATCTCCTGCAATCAGAGTATCCTGCACATGCTTTTCATGGCTGTCCGGTTCATAAGTAACAGCTGCAATCCCTCCCTGGGCATACCTGGTATTGGTCTCTTCCAGTACAGATTTGGTGATCAGACATACCTTTCCGTATTCTGCCACCTTCAGGGCAAAGCTTAATCCTCCCAACCCCGAACCAATCACCAGAAAATCATACTTTTTCTCCATAAAACCCGCTCAAAAATCCATAACAAAGATAAAAAAACATGCTGAGAATAATTGAAATCCGTTCGTTTTGATAGTGATGATCATTCACATTTTTCATGTACTTTTGTGTTTCCTAAATTATAACTAATATTTTGAGTCTATGGCCCAGGAGGATCTATTTAAGAAACTGGTTGCACACTGTAAGGAGTATGGTTTTGTTTTTCCTTCCAGTGAGATTTATGACGGCCTGGCCGCAGTGTATGATTATGGTCAGTATGGCGTTGAATTGAAGAACAACATCAAGAAATACTGGTGGGACTCCCTGGTGTTGCTTCACGAGAATGTGGTGGGTCTCGATTCTGCCATCTTTATGCACCCCACCATTTGGAAAGCATCCGGACATGTGGATGCATTCAACGATCCTCTGATTGACAACAAAGAGTCCAAGAAAAGATACCGTGCGGATGTACTGATTGAAGATCAGATGGCCAAATATGAGGGCAAGGTCAACAAAGAGGTGGAGAAAGCCCGCAAACGCTTTGGGGATGCTTTTGATGAAAAACAGTTCCGTAGCACCAATCCCCGGGTAGTTGCCAACCAGGAGAAACAGGATGCCCTGCATGCTCGCTTTGTAAAGGCCCTGAATGATTCTGACCTGGAGGAACTCAGACAGATCATTGTTGATGAAGAGATTGCTTGTCCCATTTCCGGTTCCAGAAACTGGACCGATGTAAGACAATTTAACCTGATGTTTTCCACCGAGATGGGATCCACCTCGGAAAGTGCAAACAAGATCTATCTGAGGCCTGAAACTGCTCAGGGGATATTCGTAAACTATCTGAACGTTCAGAAATCCGGACGAATGAAGATCCCGTTCGGTATTGCACAAGTTGGAAAAGCTTTCAGGAATGAGATCGTTGCACGACAATTCATTTTCCGGATGCGTGAATTCGAGCAGATGGAGATGCAATATTTTGTTCCCCCGGGAACCGAACTGGAATGGTTCGAATACTGGAAAGAGGCCCGAATGAAGTGGCACCGTACACTGGGTTTTGGAGCCAATAATTACCGGTTCCACGACCATGATAAACTGGCCCACTATGCCAATGCTGCCACCGATATAGAGTTCAAGTTTCCATTCGGATTCAAAGAGGTGGAGGGAATCCATTCCCGAACCGATTTTGACCTGGGAAGTCACCAGGAGTATTCGGGGAAGAAATTACAGTACTTCGATCCGGAGACCAATAAAAACTATGTGCCCTATGTGGTGGAGACCTCCATTGGAGTTGACAGGATGTTCCTGCAGATCCTCTCAGCCGCTTACACCGAGGAGACCCTTACCAAGGAGGATGGATCCAACGACTCTCGTGTGGTCATGAAGCTTCCGCCTGTACTGGCCCCTGTAAAACTTGCGGTATTCCCACTCACCAAAAAGGATGGGCTTCCCGAAAAGGCCAGAACCATTATTGATGAATTGAAGTTTGATTTCAATTGTCAGTACGAAGAGAAGGATTCCATCGGGAAACGTTACAGAAGACAGGATGCCATCGGTACACCCTATTGCATAACTATTGACCACCAGACCCTGGAAGATAACACGGTGACCATCCGGTACAGGGACACCATGGAACAGGAGCGTGTAGAGATCGGAGTTTTGAAGGAGAACATTAAAGAGAAGGTGGATATGGCAAACATACTGAAGCAACTCTAGCAGAAACTATTTGTGAAAAAGGTACTGGTCATAACGTATTACTGGCCCCCCAGTGGCGGGGCGGGTGTTCAGCGATGGCTGAAATTCACCAAGTACCTTCCCGAATTTGGATGGCAGCCAGTGGTTTACACCCCGGAAAATCCGGAAGCTCCGGCAAAGGATGATACCCTTTTCAAAGACATTTCCCCGGAAACGGTGGTGCTCAAAACCCGCATATGGGAACCTTACAGCTGGTATAAAAAGTTCCTTGGTATCCGAAAAGAGGAGAAGATCAATGCGGGTTTTATTTCAGAACACGAAAAGCCAAAACTTAAAGAGAAAATTTCGGTATGGATCAGGGGCAATTTCTTTATTCCCGATGCCCGCAGATTCTGGATCCGGCCCTCCATCCGTTTTCTTAAGAAATACCTGGAAGAGAATCCGGTGGATGTGATTGTAACCACCGGTCCGCCACACAGCATGCACCTGATCGGACTGGGTCTTAAAAAACATTTCTCTATCCCATGGATTGCCGATTTCAGGGATCCCTGGTCAGAAATTGACTTCTACGAGCAGCTGTACCTGACCCGGATGGCCGACCGTAAACACAAGCGACAGGAAAAAAGAGTACTGACCACAGCCGACCAGGTAGTGGCAGTTGGAGAGATCAGGGCCAAAGACCTTGAGTCCATTGCTGGCCGTGATGTGCAGGTGATCACCAATGGCTATGATGAAACTGATTTCTCTTCTACCCCGGTAAAACCTGACGAAAAATTCTCCATCATTCATGTGGGTGCACTAAACAGGGATCGAAACCATCCGGTATTCTGGAAAGTTTTGGGAGCCCTGGTGCAGGAGAATCCGGCATTTTCAGAAGTCATGGAGGTGCGTCTGATTGGTAAGGTGGACTACTCAGTACTTCACCAGATTAAAGTAAACGGACTGGAAAACCATACAATCAAAATTGAATACCTCCCCCATGACCAGATTGCCGGAGTGCTCCAGTCAGCACACCTGCTATACCTGCCCATTAACAACACCCCAAAACCCAATTCAATCATTCCGGGTAAAATATTTGAATACCTCGCTTCTGGAAGGCCCGTTGTTGGAACAGGACCGGTAAATGGCGATTCGGCAGCCATTCTGAGAAAGACGGAATCCGGGATCATGGTCGATTTTGAAGATCAGCAAACCTTAAAAGAGACGATTCAGCAGCACTATTCACATTTCCTGAAACAAGAATGGAATATGAACCAGGCACCCTTAGAGTATTCAAGAAGGAATCTGACGGCAAGGATGGTTGAGATTTTTAGCGAAAAACCAGGAATTAACAAGTAAAAACCGAATTCTCTATGAATGTTGGAATGATTCTGGACAAAACGTTTCCGCCCGATCCAAGGGTGGAAAATGAAGCATTGTCGTTGATCAAACATGGACACCAGGTTTACTTGTATTGTTTTAATTTTATCCATGATCAACCGGAAATTGAAATGATCAAAGGGATTCATGTATTCAGACAGCGACTTCCAAAAATTGTATACCGACTGTCCGCCCTTGCTTACACCATTCCGCTATATCACTGGTACCTAAAAAGATCTATACTAGTCTTCGCAAAGAAGAATGATATTCAGGTCATCCATATTCATGACATGCAAGTGGCAAGAAGCATCTTCTCCCTTCGCAAAAAATTAAACCTTCCCACAATTCTTGACCTTCATGAGAACAGACCTGAGATCATGAAGTACTACACTCACGTGAGAACGTTTCCTGGCAACCTTTTGATTTTCCCCTCCATTTGGAAACGGTTTGAATTTAAATACATTAAAGAGGCAGACAGGGTGATTGTGGTGACAAAAGAGTCCAGGGAATATTACCAGGAGAAATTACCCGTAACTTCAGACAAGTTTTGCATTGTTCCTAATACCGTGAGGAAGGAGTTTTACAATGATTTTGAATTGGATGAAGTGCTTATCAATAAGTATAAAGATCGCTTCACCATATTATACCTTGGTGAGACAGGTATCAGAAGGGGTATTCCCACTGCCATTGAATCAATACAGTACCTTGTTGAAAAGATACCTAATATCAAGCTGGTGCTTGTGGGAAGCAGCAGGACAGATTCGGTTTTAAAGGATATGGTTGCAAAGTATGGACTCTATGATTATGTGGACCTGATGGGATGGCAGGACTTTGCACTATTTCCATCCTATGTCATGGCTAGTAAAATAGGGATATCGCCCCTGCACAGAAATCTGCATCACGAAACCACCTTCGCAAATAAACTATTTCAATATCTGGCTTTTGGAAAGCCCGTGGTAGTCAGTAACTGTAAAGCCCAGATGAATATTGTTAAGGCATATCAATGTGGTCTGGTTTTTAAAGACCGCGATGCCAAGGACCTGGCTAATCAAATCCTGAAATTATATCTGGATACCGACCTTTATGAGCATCTTTCCAACAACGCAATGAAAGCAATAGAGGAACACCTGAATTGGGATAAACAGGCTGAATCCCTAATTGAGATGTATGATACCATAATAACAAACAGAAATGAATAGTAGCATATTAATAATCGGTGGATTCGGTTTCATGGGACGAAACCTCTATCAGCATCTGGTTCAAGCAGGATATTCCACCGTGAATATTATGTCCAATGTTCCACTTTCTACCGAAGATCCCTTTAGAAGTGTATTCAATCATAGACTCTATCTGGGTTCCATAAATGATAAGAAGTTAGTGGAAGAGGTCATTTCTGATCACGAAGTGATATTTTCTCTGGCTGGATTATCAGGAGCCGCAAGCAGTATCTCATCACCTTTCGAGGATCTCCGTGTTAACCTTGAAGGTCACCTGAATATCCTTGAGGCATGCAGGAAAAAAGGCAACAACAACAGGATCATATTTCCATCAACCCGGCTTGTATATGGTAAGCCACTCACTCTCCCTGTCAGTGAAACACACCCGTTGGATCCACAGAGTATCTATGCTATTCATAAAAATACCGCAGAGTATTATTACCTTCTTTACTCTAAGCTCTATGCATTAAAAACCGTTGTATACAGAATCTCTAATCCGTATGGATACAACTACAACCCTGAAGGGATAAGTTATAGCGTTCTAAATCAGTTTATTCACAAAGCCATAATCGGTGAGCCCATTCAATTGTTTGGCGATGGGACTCAAAAAAGGGACTACCTCCATATTAATGACCTTTCCAGGATTATGGAGGAGACCATCCATAACGAAACACTAACAGGGAACATCTATAACATAGGATCAGGAATAGCTACTTCCATCATTGAAGTGGTCCGCACAATCCAGGAGGTCATCCCCGGAACCACTTTCAAGCTCGTTGACTGGCCATCCCTTGAGAAAAATATTGAAACTGGTGATTATTATTCGGATCTTTCGAAGATAATGAAGGATACCCATTGGAAGCCATCCATCGATTTACGCACTGGTATCAGAATCACTGCTGATGCATACAGGAATCAGGAGTAAAACTCCAAGCAATATTAATATGAAACCAGTTGTTGTACAATACAATTCGAGTTACTTACCCATTACAGAAGTCTGGATATACAACCAGTTGATGAACCTGGTTAGATTCCAAACACATTTTCTTTGCAGGCGTGTTCAGAACCGGGAATTATTTCCCCTTGAAAATCTCTTCGCCCTGAATGATCTTCCTCTGGTAAGCAGGATATTCAACCTGTTTTTCTTTAAATTGATTGGGTATATTCCCAGGTTTGCCACCTTCTCCAGTGAAGCCTGCCTGCTCCATGTACATTTTGGCAATCATGCCATTAAAATGACCGGATTAAAGCAGTATCTAAATATTCCTATGGTCTGTAGCTTTTATGGCATTGATGCCTACTCATTTCCTCAGAAGGCCAGGAGAAATAAAAGGCAGTTGGAAAGAATGTTTCTGCATACTGACAAGATCCTGGTGCTGGGCCCATATATGCGCAATACCCTGGTATCTCTGGGTTGCCCTGAATCAAAAATCATCATTCACCACCTTGGAGTGAATACGGCGGAGATCAGGTACGAAAAAAGAGTACACGATCCCTCAAGACCAATTAAGTTTTTATTGGCTTCCAGTTTCCGTGAGAAAAAAGGGATGGATATTAGTTTAAAAGCCCTTGCAAATCTGAAAGAAGAAATTGATTTTACGGTAGATATTGTGGGAGACGGTCCTCAAAAAGATGAACTTCTGGAAATTATGGATCAAGGAGGAATCCGGGACAGGATTACATTACATGGTTTTCAATCCTACAAATACTTCATTGATCTGACCTATCATTGCGACATCTTTCTCCAGGCCAGCAAAACAACCCACTCCAATGATAAAGAAGGCACCCCAATGTCACTTGTGGATGCCATGGCTACCGGTTTGCCAGTGGTGGCCACCAGACACTCTGACATCCCTGAGATTGTTCAGCATGGGAGTACCGGATTCCTTGCCGAAGAGAACAGTATAAATGACTTTGAAGAGGCTATCCTGACAATGGTTCAGCATATTTCTGAGATTTCAGCATTTAGCGAACGAAGCAGGCAGTGGATTGAAAAACATTTCGATGTGAAAAAACAATCAGAGAAGTTATCTGGCATCTATAACGAGCTCATGAAATGTCCATGAAAATAACCATATGATCGTGATAAAGAAAATAGTGAAAGTCATTAAATGGGTTAAATTCAGGTACCGTAAAATACGCTTTCAGTTACGAAAAAAACCAATAATAAACGTGGATAAGGTGGTCCCATTGTTGTCGCTAGGCACCCAATACGGCGGATGGAAGGTGCCTGAAGGTTTTCTTAATGAGCAATCTGTTTGCTACTTTGCCGGTGCAGGAATTGATATCTCATTTGATGTTGAAGTTGCCACCCTATTTAAAACCAATGTGCATATTATTGATCCCACTCCTGTTGCAAAGAACCATTTCGAAACGCTGGTCGAAAAAACCCGGAAAGGGGAAAAGCTTGAAATAGACAGGAAACGTGACCTCCACTATAAATTGGATCCAGACACCCTGAATCTCTTGCATTACCTGGATGTAGGATTATGGAGTGAAGATACAACAATAAAATTCTATGAACCAGGGAATAACAAAACCATGGTATCTCATTCGATTGTGAACCTGCACAGAACTGATTCCTATTTTGAAGCAGAAGTGGTGAAAGTATCTACCCTGATGAAACGATTAGGACACACGCATATAGATTATCTGAAGATAGATATCGAAGGTGCTGAATACGAGGTTATTAGTTCTGTGATCAAGGATCGACTCGATATTGGTGTTTTAGGGATTGAATTCGATGAGGTTCACCATCCCCTGGACCGGAAGAGTATTGAGAGGATCGAACAAACCATTAAGAAAATAAAGGATGTTGGATATCTGGTGGTTGATGTGGATAGTCACTATAATGTAACTTTCTTGAAAAAACAGATTTACAGTGAGTTATATTCAACAGGAAAAGAATAAATATGTACAAGATCAATTATCTGAGTCATAATTGGCTGGTACCCCTTTTACACAACCGGGAATTTCGAAGGAGGGAACAACAGATAAGGGGGCGTGTAGTTGACCTTGGATGTGGTACCGCTCCGTACAAGGAAGAGGTGATCAATCTCGATGGTGAATATGTGGGTGTAGATTGGTCCAATAGCCTCCATGATATTCAACCGGACGTGGTATCTGATCTTACTAAACCCTTGCCATTTGACAAAGGCTATGCAGATACTTTACTCTCTTTCCAGGTTCTTGAACACCTTCCCACTCCGGGAGATTTTCTAAAGGAGTGTTACCGCATTTTACAGCCTGGTGGAGCCCTTTTTCTCACGGTCCCGTTTCAATGGCGCGTTCATGAAGCCCCCTATGACTATTTCCGCTATACCAGGTACGGCCTTGAATATTTGCTTAAAGAGGCAGGGTTTAAAGAATTTACCATTGAGGAGATGGGAGGGTTCTGGTACACATGGTTGCTTAAATTAAACTATTTTACAGCAACCAAATTTGCTCCGGGACTATTGAAATATCTCTTTTTCCCCTGGTGGTTCTTTAATCAGGTGTTAGCGTTACTTCTGGATCGGATCATTACCAGCAAACAAGAAGCTGGTGGATATGTTATCATGGCCACGAAATAGTTATGATCGAAATCGACCTCCATAAAAATCACCTGAAGTTCAATTACGATTCTATCAATTATACAGATGACAGGTATGTGATACAAACAGACGGTGTGTTCTTGGGCATCTCCATTAATAGAAAAAACGCTCTGGCGAAATATATTATTTCGGAATATCAATCAAAAGGGGAAACTTTTGCAAAAAATCTAAGGGGAAGTTTTCTAGTGTACATTTATGATAAGATTGCTGAAAAACATCTGGTTTACACAAATCAGATAGGTGATAAACGAGTTTATTATTACCATCACCAGGGTATCACATTGATATCGACCTCTATTGAACACATTACCTCTACGCTGACACAACAAAGAATCTCTTACTCATTGGATCATCATGCAGCATATTATATGCTTGCCTTTGGATATATGTATGGAGACAGGACCTTGATTAGTGAGGTGAAACGTTTAAGGCCGGGACATATGATCAGAATGAATAAAGACGAATTCGAAACCAAAGCCTATCATACACTCAATAATAAGCCGAACGAGAGGCTCACTGAACAGGATGCGTTGGAACAGATCGATGTACATTTCAGAAATGCCATTTCAATCGAGTTTGAAAAAGATTATGCATATGGATATACACCGCTCGTTTCTCTCAGTGGTGGATTAGATAGCAGAATGACTACCTGGGTAGGTCATGAAATGGGGTATACGAACATGACCAACTTTACCTTCTCAAGAGAAGGATCAATGGATATGACCATCCCCAAACAAATCATCCAAAATCTAAACCACAATTGGATCTTTCAATCACTTGACAATGCCAGCTATATGTGCAACGTTGAGAAGATCACGCAACTTACTGGGGGAGGCACATCTTTTTTGCCACTCTCCCATGGAAAATACGCCATTGATGAGGTGGACTTTCATAAACTGGGAATACTACATACAGGACAATTGGGCGATGTGACATTGGGATCCTATCGTAGGGATGCTGATTATGGCAAACCAGAATTTGGCAGGATTTCATCAAATCATTTAACACAAAAATTACCCGTTGATGACCTTCATGGATATGACAATCGGGAAATACAACTCTTTCTAAATCGGGGATTCAATTTTATCCTTAGCGGAAACATACCTGTACAACAGTATTCGGAAGTTACCTCTCCTTTTCTTGATATTGATTTTCTAGAATTCAGTCTAACACTTCCACTGGCATTAAGAGTTAATCACCGTATTTATAAAAAGTGGATCATCCAAAAATATCCAGGTGCCGCTGAATTTGTTTGGGAAAAGACAGGTATCAGGATCTCTTCAAAAACGCTAACCATTAGGGGCAAAGAGATTGCCTATTCAAATATTCCTAAGTTTGTAGTACAAGGAGTTAAATTACATCTAGGGCGATCAAAAACAGGAGTTATAAGCAAAAATCAGGGCATGAATCCATTTCAGTATTGGTACAATACCGATAGTAAAGTAAACCATTGTATTGAACAATATTTCAAAGAAAATATAGATTTAATAGCTGAGGAAGAGATTAAAAAAGACTGCGAAGACCTTTTCACTAAAGGTAATATTAATGAAAAGGCTCAGGCGCTGACCCTTCTGGCTGCAATAAAACTATATTGGACCTAACCGCATGTTAACAGATATAAAAAGGGCATTTGGTAAATCGGCTGTATACAGCCTGGGGAACATGGGTACCAAGCTGATTGGACTGGTACTGATCCCCCTCTATACCAACCAGACTTACCTCTCCGTCAGCGTTTATGGTGCCCTGGGTGTACTGGAGATCACCTCACAAGTCCTGGTCGCCCTTATGAGCCTCACCCTTTCCCAAAGCCTGACCAGGTGGTTCTGGGATAAGGACTATGTTGCCAGACAAAAGAGTATCTTCTTCACCTCGCTAATCACTTTGATCATCATATCAGCGATCATGCTGATAGCAGCGATCCCATTTTCCGGATCAATCTCATCGCTGTTATTCAATCATACTAACTACAGTTACCTGATTAAACTGCTGTTGATCAATAGTGCACTTCAGATCCTGATCACCCAGGTGCAAACCCTGTTAAAACTGCAATCTAAAGCACTCTACTATTCTATTGTCAGCATCCTGAAACTCAGCATTACCCTGGTACTGACCATCTACTTCATTGTCTATCGGGGGAAGAAACTGGATGGAATTTTTGAAGCACAATTCATAGGCTCTACGCTGGTGCTGCTATTGCTCCTTCCCTATTGTATCAAAAACAGCAAGCTACGATTTGAAGGCAGAATTATGCTGGAAATGATGAATTATAGTCTGCCCCTGATGCTGGCATCCATTTCAGGTGTTTTTTTCTCAGTCATCGACCGGTATAGCCTGAACTACATGGATGGTCTGGAGAGGGTAGGTATTTACAATTTAGGGTATAAAATTGCATCCACACTGAAGGTGGTGATCATTACATCGGTGCAGCTGGCACTATCGCCTATCCTGATGAAAAAGATAAATGATCCTGACAACAAAAGGTTCTATTCCAGGGTAATGACCTATTTCGGGTTCGGCCTAATGTTCTGTGTAATTGGTCTGTCGCTCTTTAGTCTTGAAGTGATCAAAGTGGCATCCAGAGACATTATTTACTGGGAATCGGCTAACATCGTAGCTATACTTGCATTTTCCTTTTTCTTCAGCATGCTAAAAGATTCGGCATTTATTGGACTTCATGTGGTTAAAAAAACAAGAATCTCAGGAGGTCTTATTGCCATTTCCAGTGTGATTAATCTTGGATTAAATATCCTGCTGATCCCCCGTTTCAGTATTTATGGGGCTGCTGTCGGCACGCTGCTCTCTCAGGTAATCTTTTTTACAATGATTTACACAGCGGCGCAGAAGTGGTATCGAATACCCTATGAATTGTCCAGGGTATTCAGAATAGTTGGAGTTGGAATTGTACTGGTCGCTGCTGGCTTTTTTCTCAATGGTATCCCCATTGGTATTCGATTGATCATAAAAACAGTGCTGTTACTCTCTTTTCCTTTTGTATTATACTTTTTCCGGTTCTATAATGAAATTGAACTGGAAAGCATCCGAAGGATTTTCTCCATCTGGAAAAATCCCAACAAACTGATAAGCAATCTAAAAAGACTACTGCTTAATAAATAAAAGCATTATTTTTGATCCTTCACCGGTAAAAACATCTATTCCGATATGTCATTCAAGCTAAATCCTAAAAGTCTGATTCCCTTAATTTCAGCAATCATTCTGTTCCTGTTGATTTCATTCGCCTATTTTCCCGAGGTGCTGGACGGGAAGCAGTTAGGTGGCCATGATAACGCCACTTTCAAAGGCATGTCCAGGGAACTCATTGATTACAGGGATGCAACCGGAGAAGAGGCACTCTGGACCAACAGCATGTTTGGAGGGATGCCAGGATACCTGATCTATACAGTGTACAAAGGCAATGTTCTTAAATATCTGGACTGGACGCTACAGGCTGCACCCAGACCCGTAAGCTATATTTTCCTCTATCTGATCGGTTTTTACATACTGCTGTTGTCACTACGCGTGAATCCCTGGCTTGCCATTGCCGGTGCCATTGCTTTTGCTTTCTCCTCGTACAATTTTGTGATCCTTGCAGCAGGACATAATTCCAAGGCCATTGCCATCGGATATATGGCTCCCGTGATTGCCGGAGTCATCCTCTCCTTCAGAGGAAAAAGACTGCTTGGTGCAGCTGTCACAGGAATAGCCCTGGCCCTGCAAATCAGGTCGGGTCACCCCCAAATTACTTATTACACCCTGATGATCATCTTTATTTTCGGGTTAATACAACTCTACTTTGCCATCAAAGAAAAGTACTTTAAAGAGCTGCTGATCACCGTTTCTATTTTGCTTGTGGCCGTGGGCATCAGTGTAACCAGTAATGCCGCCAGGCTATGGACCACCATGGAGTATGGAAAATATACCATGAGAAGTCCATCTGAACTTACCATGGAAGAGGATGATAAGACCTCGGGGCTGACTAAAAGCTATGCCACCCAATGGAGTTATGGATTGGGTGAGACTTTTTCCCTTCTTATACCAGGTTTCAAGGGAGGAAGCAGTGATGGTTCCCTCTCAGAAAATTCTGAAACATACCGTCTTTTTGCACAGAGCAATCCAGCTCAGGCTTCCGAGGTGATCAAACACCTGCCACTTTATTGGGGCACCCAGGGCTCTACAATGGGGAATGTATATGTGGGTGCATGTGTGGTATTCCTGTTTGTGCTGGGGATGTTTATAGTTGACAAGAAGATCAAATGGTGGCTGCTTGCTGCCTCAATTCTGGCTATCATGCTTTCCTGGGGAAAAAACTTTATGTTCCTCACCGAATTCTTCATGGATCATGTGCCGGGGTACAATAAATTCAGGACGGTGAGTATGACCCTGGTTATTCCAGCCCTGACCATGCCCATGTTGGCGATACTCGCGATCAACCAGGTATTATTTGGTAAAATCAACAGGAGAAAGCTGAATTATGCATTGAAATGGTCAGCAGGTATTGCAGGTGGTCTATCCCTGCTATTTGTCCTGCTTCCTGATGTGGCTGGTGATTTTGTATCGGCACGAGACAGCAGTTACCAGCAGGCCCTGGCCGATACCCTTCAGGCCGATCGCCGCAGTTTGCTTCGGACCGATGCATTGCGATCGTTGATTTTCATTGGTCTGACCACAGGATTGATCCTGCTCTATAAGATGGAGAAGATCAAAGTGAATCTTGTCATTGTGGGAATGGCAGTACTTTTCCTGGCCGATATGTGGCCGGTTAACAAAAGGTACCTCAATAAAGGACATTTTTCCAATAAACGACAGGCCAGTCAGCCCTTCACTCCATCGGCTGCTGACCAGTTTATCATGAATGAACCGGGGTATAATAACCGGGTGCTGAACCTGACGGTGGCCACATTCCAGGATGCCTCCACCTCTTACTTTCACCCCTCCTTAGGTGGATATCACGGTGCCAAGATGAGGCGTTACCAGGACCTCATCGAAACCGGAATGACGGCTGATCTCAACACCCTGTTCGGGGCTCTGAAATCCCAGAATTACCAAACAGTGGACAGCGCACTGGCAGGGAGCAATGTTCTGAATATGATCAATACCCGTTACATCCTTATCAGTCCTGAAACACAACCCATTACCAACAGGCATGCCCTAGGGAATGCATGGTTTGTCAACAGTGTGAGGATGGTCGAAAATGCTGATGCAGAGATGGCCTCACTTGCAACTATTGATATCTCAAAAGAGGCGACCTTAGATGCAAGATTTGAGGGATTGCTGGAGAAGAAAACATTTCAGAATGAGCCTTCAGCGTCAATCCTGCTTACCGACTACCAGCCCAACAGAATGGTGTATCAAAGTGAAACCACCACCGAGCAGCTTGCACTCTTTTCAGAAATCTATTATGAGAAAGGGTGGCAGGCAACCATTGATGGTGAAGTAGTTGATCACCTCCGCATGAACTACCTTCTAAGGGGTTTGGTTATCCCAGGCGGCAGCCATGAAATCGTTTTTGAATTCCATCCAAGATCATATTATTCGGGAACAACAGTATCATTGATTAGCTCCATTCTGCTATTGTTGCTGTTTTTGGGAGCCATCTATCTGCATTACAGCAAAGGTGAAAAAGATAAGAAATCCTTAATAACAGATTAACCATTTGCTGCTTGTTACAATCCCCGATTAAAAATCACCACCTGGGAATTGTTTACTAATTCTACTGCAACATTTCTTTACTTATCCCGTAATAATACTATTATTAAATTGTATTCATACCCCTACAAATATTAAAAAATTGCATGCCATGAAAACCCTCAAATTTATTGCCAGCACCCTGGTTTTCTCACTTTTACTCTACTCTTGTAACAAAAACGAGTTCGCTCCAGAAATTATTGATCAAGAGTTTACCATTGAAGAAAACAGTCCCTCGGGAACCATTATAGGAGCAGTGGAAGCCTCAGATGCTGATGAAGACCAGATGATTTCCTTTGAGATAATTGAAGGGAACCTGGAGGACATATTCGAAATTGATCCTGATAACGGAATTCTTTCAATTGCGAATCCCCTTAAACTGGATTATGAAGAAAACATACAATTCATCCTTAAGATCGCCGTTGCTGATAATCATGATAAGGAACCCTTGGAGTCTTCTGCAAAAGTTCAGATCAATGTCACAGATGAGAATGAGTTTTCACCTGTAATGAACAATCAGGGCTTTGATATAGATGAAAATCCATCTAACGGACAAGAGATCGGCACAGTCCAGGCTCAAGATGCAGATACCCATCAAACTCTTTCTTATAGTATCATTGGTAATAATGAAAACAATTATTTCCAGATCGATTCACTGACAGGAATCCTGTCAGTCAAAGATTCCTCCGGATTTGATTTTGAATCTAATCAGGAACTTACCGTCCTTATTCAGGTTGAAGATGACCATGTGAGCCCAATGACAGATACCGCATACATGACAGTCAATATTCAAGATGCTCTTGAGATAACGGATGGTTTAATTGCCAATTATCCTTTTAGCGGGGATGCCAACGATATATCGGGAAATGGAATCAACGGGCAAATATTTGGTGCTTCGCTTACTTCCGATAGGTATGGAAATCCGAATAGTGCATTTTCATTTGATGGCATCGATGATTACATTGGCCTTACTAATTCTGAAGATCTTCATTTTGGAAATAATGATTTTTCAATTTCACTCTGGTATCAATTATCTTCCCTCGAAATTAAACCTCAGGATGTTATTTCTATTTATAATTCGACAGGCAATAACAGAGAATTTCGATTCGCGTCAAATCCAATACAAGACTCAATGTACTTTCAGCTATTTGACAATGGCACATCATCTGGAAACTATATAAAATTTAAGACTAAACTGGAATGGCAACATATTACCATTACCAGAAGCTCAAATATCTTAAAGCTTTATATGAATGGAACCATTTTTTCTGAAATACCAATTACAGCAAATATAGTTCTTACTGCTGCAAAGCCAATAATCGGTGCAGTTGACAAGTCAACCAATTCACCAGATGCATTCTTCGATGGTAAAATCGATGACATATACATTCATAGCAGGGCTCTGGAAGATTGGGAAATAGCTACTCTTTTTCAAAAGAAGTAACACGCCTAATGAGAAATCACTAATAACGGTTTAACCACTTGTAACGGCGGGCACTGCTGCCCAGTTTTATAGAAAGGGTGATCTCGTGCGAACCGAAGTTGTAGTGTCCGATCTCGGAAAGCGTCCAGTCGAAGGAGTACCCGAAAAAGAGCCCATCGATCCTGATCCCCACAATGGCGATGATGCTGTTGTTTGTCCGGTAGGAGAGTCCTCCCCAGAAGAGGTCGGAATAGTGAAGCTTGAGGGAAAAGTCGCCCAGTGGATTCCAGTTCTCGGAGGTCCTTAAAAGGGTACTGGGTTCCAGCTCCAGCTCATCGGTCAGTGCAAAACGGTACCCTCCCATGAGCCAGTAGTGTCTGAATGTCTTGAAATCGGCCAATTCGTTGGCCCCTATCAATACTGAGGTCTGTAGCAGATTGCTCACCGAAAAGCCCACGAAATAATCGAATCCTCTGTACTGGATCCCCACATCGGCATCCGGACTATAAGCCACAGGGTTGAAATTTCCATTCATCACAGGATCACCTGCTTCACCAAAGGTGAGGCTCTCCTTATATATTCTGTACTGGAAAGCCTTGGCCGCTAATCCGAAGGAGAGCTGCTGATTGTTCATGATAATATGGTAGGAGTAGGCAAAGGAAACGCCGGTCCGTGCCACATTTGCATTCACATCGTTGATGATATAAGCCCCAAGTCCCACACGTCCTTTTGTACTGGGAAGCAACATTTTATTCTTCCGAACAGGATTGTTCACAATCTTGTGAGAACGCTGGAGCAGGCGGGTTTGCCAGGAAGCAGAATAGGTTTGAGGAGCATCCTTGAAGCCAAGCCATTGTTGGCGGGCGGTGGTATTAAAGGAGGTATATCCGTCATGTCCTGCCATGGACGGATTGACCATAAAACCATTGAGGATGTACTGCGAAAAGATCGGCAATTGCTGAGCTGTCAGGTTACCCGTCCAGGTCAGCATCAGAATAAATGATATGTAAAGTATATTTCGCTTCATCCGCTCTCTCTTACGCTATCATCGCACGATGGTTACATTGCCCATCTCCGGATCTTCACCGTTGTTAAAATCAATGATAAAATGGTATGAATCGACGGGCAGTTGTCGTCCCGTAAATGATCCATCCCAAGGATTATCGCCTGCTGCTCCTGAATAGTATACCCTGACACCCCACCGGTCGAAGATCCTTATCTCAGCCTGGGGATATAACTCCAATCCTTCAATGATCCATAAATCGTTATATCCATCCGAGTTGGGAGAGAAGGCAGTGGGGATTACCAGGCATGAAGCGTGGGTATAATCCACAAATGCAGTGTCAATGGTGACACAATTATTGACATCGGTTACAGTGGCCACATACGCTCCCCAATCAACATTATCAAAGGATCCCTCATTATCGGGCAGCCCCCGGTCCCAGCTGATAAGATACGGGTATACCCCTCCATCCACATGAAGGTCCAGTTGACCATCGGGCTTATCCTTGCAGTAAGCATCTTCAGTATCAAAACTGAGTGCCAGTGTATCGGGATGAATCAAATCAGCATCGGTTTCAATGGAGCAATCATTCAGGTCCTCGATGCGAATATGGTAGGAGCCCTGGGGAAGATTTTCCATATACGGACCATCGGTAAGCAGTTCATTGGCGAATATCCTGTAATCGTCCAGTGTAAACACCGTTCCTCCTGTCACCAGCAATTCGATCCGACCGGTGGACTCATTGTAGCACAACGGATCATGCAGCTGCATTGAATATTCAAGAGGTGCAGGTTCACCGATTACAACTTGGGCAGTGTCTCTGCAATCATGCTTGTCTGCAATGATCACACTGTAGTCACCAGCCGGTATGTCCACAAGGTCTTTCGTTGTTGCACCGTTGCTCCACAAATATTCAAAGGGTTCAGTTCCGCCCAGGGGCTGTAGTGAAATTGCCCCATCCGAAAAGCCTGCACAGGAGATGGGCACCCCGTTGTAATCAGTAGTTACGACCAGGTCCACGCTAAAGCGATCCGCTTCAAACACTTGGATACTGTCGATCTTCTCACAGGCATTCTGGTCGGTAATGATTACCGTATACACTCCTGCCACAAGGTCCTGGATACTATCCTCGGTCTGACCATCACTCCAGAGATAGCTGTAATCGGGAATCCCTCCCGATACCGCCATATTGATCTGTCCCGATGCTGTGCCTGCACAGTATGCACTATCGGAGGACAAATTATCTATGACTATTGGTTCAGGATCCAGAAGGGTGTATAGGGTGTCGAAAGTACAACCGTTAATATCTGTTACCTGCACCGAATATGTCCCTTCAGGCAATTCCTCCTGATTCATGGCTGTATCATTGCTGATATATCCATCACTGGTGGACCATAGATAACTGTTCTGTATAGAATCGGCTCCACCCAATGGCGAAAGATAAATCTCTCCCGTACTGTCAAATGCACATGCAATGGCAAAGCCGTTGTGAGGAGGTATGCTGTCAACCAGACCAAGCGGATTGGGTTCTGTGAGGATGAAGAAGGTATCCAGCATACAACCTATACTGTCTGTAATTGTAAGTTGGTATGTTCCCCCTGACAGGAGGTCCTGGTAATCCCTGTCTGGATCTGACAATGGGTTCCCCTCTTTCTGCCAGTTGTAATGGTGGTTCAAAATACCCCCACCGGAACCGATGTCAATGTACCCATCCGCACTCTCGGCACAGGTAATGTTCCATCCATTGCGTTCATTTATGGAATCAATCCACATTTGTATTTCGGGCGGTTCGATCAGTGTAAATTCGGCACTGTTGGTGCACCATCCGTTCACATCTTCTATCACCACTTTATACAATCCCGGATCCAGGTTGGAATTGTTCTGAATGCTGTCATTCACAATCAGATCCGGATCCGGACCGGACCAGGTAAAGCTATTGTCCAAACTGGCAGTGTGCCCCCCTGTAATACTGATAAGGATATTGCCGTCCCCTTCTCCAAAGCAACTGATATCTACGGTATCGGAATGGGCTTTCTCATTCTCCCATCTGATCTCTATGGAATCGGGCTCCTCAAATAGCTCAACCTCATCACCCAGGCATTCATTGTTATCGATCACCATAAATGTGTATTCCCCTGCTGACAAATTATAAACAGACTCTCTGTAATCAACCCCAAACTGGTCTACCGCATCATTGTAAACTGTATCCGCCTGTTCATCAAGCACCACCAGGTCAAAATCCGGGGTCCCACCGGTTACAGATATTTCAGCCCATCCATTATCTTCTCCAAAGCATTTTATATTGTAGGCCCCGTAATCAAATTTATTGATCCCCACATTAATCTCATCCACAAAGCCTATATATAGTTCATCAGCAAAATACAAGCATCCGTTCATGTCCCATACTTCAACTGTATACAATCCGGCATATCCATCGTCAATATTCTGGGAGGAATCAGGCATCTCAAGACCCCATGGTTTTGTCCAGTTATACTGGTAATGATGACCCAGGCTATCCCCTGTTCCACCATGTGGACCCAGGAGGATACTTCCACCCTTTTTGCTCTGACTTTCGCATGGAGCCATGGTAATGGTGGTATCAATCCACATCCTTTCCGGTTGCCGCAACGTGACCGAGTCGCCATATTCACACCCTATCACATCAATCGCATTATAGTAGTAAGTACCGATATCCAGGTCATATTGCGCACTGTCTGTAGGTACCAGTCCGCTTCCATTCGTTGTCCCCCAGTTGAAAAGATAGTCCTGAAGGTAATAACCGCCTTTTAGATTGGGATTAATCTGACCATCCGCATCCTCAAAACATGTAATATTCCAACCTCCGAAATCGGTGGTATCGGCAAAAATATCCCCAATAAGTTCGGGAGCTACCTGAACGATCCTCATTATGGTATCCCCCCAGCAATGTTTTGAGGCTCCTTTTGCATCCTGGATAAATGGTGTAAAGTAATAACCTACATTTTCGATGATGCTCCCGGAATTCAGTACACTCCACTGGTCCAGGGTATCAATATCATAATTATCATCGGGAGCAACATTGCTCATTGCTGTACCATCATATCCCTCCGTGAACAATTGGTATCTCATAGTACCTGTGGTACTTTCGATATCAGATCCGATGGGCAATTCAAATCCCCAATTATGACATACAGCTGTATCGCTCCGGGTTACATCCATCACAGGCTCCGGATTGAGCTGGAACAGGAAGGAGGTATCTTTTCCCAGGCATCCTATTTCTGAAATATAAGGACGAATCTTGTACAAAACTGAACCAACTGTTAAACCGGTATTTCTAATATCACGTTCATCCAGGGAATCCTGAATATCAACTCCACCTGTTGGGTCCGCATTCACAAAATCGATGATCCCTGGATTGTAATTGATAATATCAAGATTGTAATAAAGCGGACTAGTCGTATAGGTTACTATGGAATCGGTATTCAGAATAAATCCATCATCAAAACAGAGAATATCCTCATCCTGAATCAGTTCATAGTTTAGTCTCGGATATGGATTCAGGAAAATTCTTAAGGTGGTATCCGTGGCAAATTCATGGTCGCAGAATTCATTCTCATGTCCGGGTCTGGTATCCATGATCCTGGCAGTTAAATGGTATTCAATAACCTGTATGGTATCACTCTTATTAAACAACCAATCATTGATATTATCATCAGCATATACCGAATCACTATCCCCGGAAATGATCCCCTCTATCGCTCCTGCATTGTAAGAAACCTCTAATTTATACACCGATTTTCCCCAGCCAAATTCAGGATCACCTAATACTATTTGATTTTTGACATCTATAAATACATTGGCTGTATCGCAGTATATTGTATCAGTTAATCCCTCCAAGGAGATTTTAGGAGTAGGTTGAACATAGATCTGAATCAAGGGTAGAGGGCTACCAGTACATAATCCATTATCCCCGGGCATTTCATCGTCTATGATTGGGGTAAATTGATAATATATCCATTGTGTCTCATCGGTATTATTCACCAGGCTGTCCTGGAATATTGAATTCACACTTGCTGTATCACGACTTATGGGCGGGGATCTTAGAACAGAACCATTGTAGATCTCCACATTGGGATAGGTATAATAAGTAGTTACAATATATTTTTTATCCCCAAACACTTCGCCGATAACATCCGTGATAGTGAAATCAACAAACTGGTTGTTACATATAATTGTATCTAAGACATCAACTGCAATTGCAGGTTCAGGATTCAACCAGATAATGATGGTTGTATCCGACCCATTCTCACATGTAATTCCTCCATCATCAGGGACTATTTTGGGTATGAACTGGAATGTAACCCTGTGCCTGTTAATATCAGTATTTGTTAAGTTAAAGGTGGTATCTGTGAGTGTAATGTTGCTTATTGTATCAGAGCTGACACCTGCTATGCCTGGTTCAGCATCGATGATCAGGTCATAACTCCAGGTTCCGGTATTTCTGGAGTGAGGATTGGCCATTTCAAATATAACTTCCTCATCGTTACAAAGCAAGGTATCAGCACCTGGGTATACTGTTACATTGATTTGCGGCACAGGAAGAACAACCACGGTAATGGTCTGATCAATGCCATTTTCACAATCCTGGTCATCATCATCTGTTATTCGCGGATGGAAACGGAACCTCACCACACTTGTATCTGTATCGCTGTTGGTCAGCGTATAGTTAAACTCCGTCAGATTAATACGTTCCAGTGTATCTGAAACAATTCCGTCAATTCCGGGATCTGCCTCAATGATCAGATCATAGTTCCACTCACCATTTACTGTGTCATTTGGGTTTCTGATATTAAGCGTCACCGGTTCTGTGTCGCAAATCATTGTATCACTCACACTGACACGTATTTCAGGAGTCGGATTTACCCAGATCACAATTACAGTATCAGTACCTCCTGCACAGAGCAAACCATCATAGGATCTTTTTGGAAAGAAATGATACTCAACCTTGTGTAATACAGTGTCATAGTTTATCAGCGGATCCGAAATCCATGTTTCAATTAATGCAGTATCACTTTCTCTGTATCCTCCCATTCCTGGATCTGGAATTACTTCAAGATCATACTCCCAATCACCAAAAACGAAAACATTGGGATTATGAATTCTTATCTCAGCAGGCTCACCATTGCATAATATTGAATCTTCAGCAATGACCCTGATGGCAGGAGTTGGATTCACCCTCACATAAATGGTTGTATCATAACTGTTCTGACAGTTCAGCCCACCACCAAATGGTGAAATGATCGGAGTAAACTTATACGATGCTTCATACCAAACTGAATCATCATTGAATAAAGCATCCGGTAGATTTATTTCCGAATATATACTATCTTCTGGCAATTGACCTGTCAGATGTTCGCCATAATTAATTTCCAACCGATATTTCCAATCTCCCAAGGGAAGATTAGGATTGGTAACATTGAAGGTTATATTATCTTCATTACAAATGGTATCCTGAGGTACAACATTTACTAAAATAAAAGGTGAAGGATTCAGATAAACCCGGATCGTCGTATCCGTTCCCTGTCCACAATCATCCCCACCATGTCCCGAACGATCATCACTGATGCGAGCCTCGAACTGATAATCAACCCACTGTACTGCACTGGTCTGATTCACAAGAAAATCACTGATCGGTGTGCCTGCCAGATATTCACCTGATGCAGTTATTCCCAATACTCCACCTGAAGTGGTCGTCGTTAATTCATAAACCTTCGTACTTGTACCTATTACTGGCCCTATCTCATCAAGCACTGTAATATCAACTGTCGAACTATCACAGTAGATCGTATCTGATACATCTACACTTAACAATGGTGTCGGATTCAGATAAACCCGGATCGTCGTGTCTGTCCCAATATCACAGTATTCACTGGGATTCGTACCACGAGGATCTTTGATGCGGGCCTCGAAACGGTAATCTATCCACTGCGCCTGAGTAGTCTGATTTACCAAATTATTACTGATCGATGTGCCTGCCGGATATTCACCAGATGCAGTTACACCCAATACACTTCCTGAAGTGGTCGTCGTTAATGCATAAACCTTGGTCCCAAGCACACCTAAGAGATCATCTGTTACCGTAATATCTACAGTTGAGTTATCACAATAAATCGTATCTGATACATCTACACTTAACAGTGGTGTCGGATTCAGATAAACCCGGATCATCGTATCCGTTCCCTGTCCACAATCATCCCCACCATGTCCCGAACGATCATCACTGATGCGAGCCTCGAACTGATAATCAACCCACTGTACTGCACTGG
>JBDLIX010000033.1:0-39659 GCA_039714655.1 Bacteroidota bacterium | reverse complement strand
GATCCATGTAGTTTTCGTATCTTTGCGAGGTTTTTTGAAAATGCTTACAGAATGATCAATATAACTTTTCCAGACGGATCGGTACGGCAATTTGAATCAGGTATAACCGGACTGAATATAGCCAGAAGCCTGAGCAATAGTTTGGCCCGGGAGGTACTTTCTATCAATGTGAATGATGACTTATGGGATATTTTCCGGCCCATTGAGGAAGATGCCACCATTAAACTCAATAAATGGGATGATCCTGATGGCAAGCATGCCTTCTGGCACTCCTCGGCCCATCTGATGGCTGAGGCCATTGAATCCCTCTATCCAGGTACAAAATTCGGGATCGGACCAGCCATTGAAAATGGTTTCTATTATGATGTGGATCCGGGTGACGATGTGGTCATAACCGACGGAGACCTGCCGAAGATTGAGAAGAAAATGAAGGAGTTGGTTTCCTTGAAAAATGCTTACGCCAGGAAGGAAGTGACCAAGAAAGAGGCCCTGAAGTTCTTCGGGGACAAAGGAGATGATTATAAAACAGAGCTGATTGGAGAACTGGAAGATGGTACCATATCATTTTACCATCAGGGTGAATTTACAGATCTGTGCCGGGGACCGCACCTGGCCGATACAGCGCCCATTAAAGCCATTAAGTTGCTCAGTGTGGCTGGAGCATATTGGCGTGGGGATGAAACACGCAAACAGCTAACCCGCATTTATGGAGTATCCTTCCCCAAACAGAAAATGTTGGAAGAGCACCTGGAACTGCTGGAACAGGCCAAACTACGCGATCACCGGAAACTGGGAAAAGAGTTGGAACTCTTTACATTTTCCCAGCGGGTGGGACCCGGTCTTCCCCTCTGGTTGCCCAAAGGGGCGCAACTTAGGGAACGGTTGGAGAACTTTCTGAAAAAGGTGCAACGTGACACGGGGTACGAACCGGTGATCACTCCACACATCGGGCAGAAGGAACTCTGGGTCACTTCGGGTCACTATGCCAAGTACGGAAAAGACAGTTTTCAGCCCATCAACACCCCCCAGGAGGGCGAGGAGTTCATGCTGAAACCGATGAACTGTCCGGCCCATTGCGAGATCTATAAATCGAAACCCCGTTCCTACAAGGAACTGCCGGTTCGGTTGGCCGAATTTGGCACAGTCTACCGCTACGAGCAGAGTGGAGAGCTTCACGGACTGACACGCGTACGTGGATTTACCCAGGATGATGCCCATATTTTTTGTCGACCCGACCAATTGAGAGAAGAGTTTATTAAGGTGATTGACATCATTTTATACATCTTTAAGACTTTAGACTTTACAGATTTTGTGACTCAGGTATCGCTTCGCGATCCTGCTGATGTAGAAAAATACATCGGCAGTGATGAAAACTGGGAGAAGGCAGAAGAAGCGATACTTGCTGCTGTGGAAGCGAAGGGGATGGAAAATGTGGTGGTCGAGTATGGAGAGGCAGCTTTTTATGGTCCTAAACTTGACTTTATGGTGAAAGATGCATTGGGCAGAAAATGGCAACTTGGCACCATCCAGGTAGACTACAACCTTCCTGAAAGATTTGAGCTGGAGTATATCGGATCTGATAATCAGAAACATCAGCCTGTGATGATCCATCGTGCCCCCTTTGGATCGATGGAACGCTTTGTTGCAGTGCTCATCGAGCATACAGCAGGAAAATTTCCACTGTGGCTAACCCCTGATCAGGCTGTAATCCTGCCCATCAGTGAAAAATATCACGATTATGCAGAAAAAGTTTCAAGTTTCCTGAAAAATTACGATATTCGCACCCTGATTGACGAGCGGAGCGAAAAGATAGGTAAGAAGATCAGGGATAACGAGTTAAAGCGAATTCCATATCTGCTTATCATAGGTGAAAAAGAGCAAGAGAGTGGAACAGTTTCTGTTCGCAGGCAGGGAGAAGGTGATAAAGGAGTGATGAGCATGACCGAATTTGCACAATTTTTGCAATCTGAGGTTGAGAATCAACTGAAAGCAATTGATACAGAAGTTTAACTAAAGTATAGGAGGAAATTGTCATAGCAGGACCAGGTCATTATCGTAGAAGGAATAGCGATCGTAACAAAGATCGGATCTTTTTCAGGACAAACGAACAGATCCGTGCCAGCACCATCCGTCTTGTTGGTGAAAATATTGAGGATCCGGGAGTAGTATCTCTGACAGAAGCCCTCAAAATTGCTGATTCACTGGATCTCGATCTGGTAGAGATCTCACCCAAGGCTGACCCGCCGGTATGCAGGGTGATCGACTACCAGAAATTTCTGTATCAGCAGAAGAAGAAACAGAAAGAGATGAAGTCCAGAGCCACAAAGATCGTGGTAAAAGAGATCAGGTTCGGACCCAACACGGATGAGCATGACTACAGCTTTAAATTGAAGCATGCCCAAAAGTTCTTAGAAGACGGTGCCAAGCTGAAGGCCTTTGTATTTTTTAAAGGAAGGTCTATTTTATATAAGGAAAAGGGTGAAATCCTGTTGCTGAGACTTGCTCAGGAACTTGAAGAAGTAGGAAAGGTTGAACAACTTCCAAAATTGGAAGGAAAACGAATGACCATGTTCATAGCACCCAAAGTGAAGAAAAAATAGTTGTTGTATAGATAAATTGTTGGAATAATGCCAAAAATGAAAACAAATTCGGGAGCAAAGAAGAGATTCACGCTCACCGGAACTGGGAAAATCAAAAGAAAACACGCTTACAAAAGCCATATTCTTACCAAGAAGTCGAAAAAACGCAAGCGGAACCTTACCTATTTTGGTGAAGTTCACAAAGCTGACGAACAGAATATCAAGCGTTTGCTTGCCATGAAGTAAGAGTTTATTTTTTTGAACATCAGGTTATTAGTATTCACCGGGATGTGGAGCATTAAAGTGTCTGAATGACCGCCTGCATCCAAAACATTAAAGTAAAATGCCAAAAGCAACAAATTCTGTCGCATCAAGACAGAGACGAAAGAAAGTGATGAAGCAGACCAAAGGATACTTTGGTCGCAGGAAAAATGTATGGACGGTTTCTAAGAATGCATACGAAAAAGGTCTTACCTACGCGTATCGTGACCGTCGCAAGAAAAAAGCCAATTTCAGGGCACTCTGGATCCAGCGTATTAATGCTGCAGTTCGCGAATACGGCATGTCCTATTCAGAATTCATGGGCAAGCTGGGTAAATCAGGTATTGAGATTAACCGAAAAGTTCTTGCCGATCTCGCTATGAATGATCCTCAAGCCTTTGAGGCCATTGTGAAGAAAGTACAGTAGCCCAAGATCTGAAAATAGTAAAGAGGCTGATCCACATCATGCGGATCAGCCTTTTTTTTGTAAGTTAGTGGGGGGGTTAGACAAGAGAATTTACACATGAATATTGCGCTTATAGGATACGGAAAAATGGGCCGGACCATAGAGGCCCTGGGAAAAGATCAGGGACGCGCTTTCCCGTTGATCATCGATTTGGACAATAGCGAAGATCTGAGTGCGAAACGGCTGAAGGGTATTGATGTGGCCATTGAATTTACTGTTCCTGATTCTGCTCCGGAGAATATCCGTACCTGTATTGATCACGGGATACCGGTAGTGTCTGGGACCACCGGTTGGAATGATCAGTTTGGAGAGATTGAGGATTATTGCAAAAAACATCAGGGAACCCTGTTCTATGCCAGTAATTTCAGTATTGGTGTTAATATACTTTTTGCTTTGAATGACCGGCTTGCCCGTATCATGAACAATTTCACCAGTTACAGGGTATCCATGGAGGAAGTTCACCACATCCATAAGCTGGATGCACCCAGCGGGACTGCCATTACCCTGGCTGAACAGATCATTGGCAGGCTAAGACTTATAAAACGATGGAGCCTGAAAGATGAAGACAATTCATCGGTAGTACACATTGATGCAATTCGGGAGGGAGAAGTGAAAGGGCGACACTCCATCCGCTACGAATCTGATTTAGATTCACTCACCCTTAGTCACAATGCAAAATCAAGAGAAGCATTCGCAGCAGGTGCTCTGTTGGCGGCGACCTTCATTAAAGAGAAAACCGGAATTTTCGGTATGAAGGATCTCCTTAAACTCTGAACTTCATGAACCGGATCACCTGGAGGTACCTGGGCTGTATATTCTCAGGTCTGTTATGGTCGCTTCTGATTATCTGGACCAACTTATGGTACCTGTTACTCTTCAACCTGGTTATTTTTGATCTTTTTATAACCCGGAAAATTGACTGGACGCTGCGTAAATACGGATTGCCCCGTGCCATTCAATCTGTCATCGAATGGCTTGCCATTTTTACCCTGGCTATCACAAGCTCTTTGATAATCAAAGTCCTGTTCGTGGAAGTTTATAAGATCCCAACTCCGTCCATGGAAGAGACACTGCTGGCTGGTGACTTTATTTTTGTAAGTAAGTTGTCATACGGTCCCAGGTTACCCGGAACACCCTTAGCCATACCGTTTTATCACAACAAGCTTCCTTCAGGAAAGAAATCCTATTCTGAAAAAATAAGCATGCCCCATAAGCGCCTGTGGGGTTTTTCGAGTGTAAAACGCAACGATATTATCGTTTTCAACTTTCCGGAAGGTGACACGATGGTTGTAGAGTATCCAGGCCAGAACTACTACTCTCTGGTTCGACAATATGGTAGGGATTATATCCTGTCCGAATTTGATATTATTACACATCCCGTTGATAAACGGGAAAATTATGTAAAAAGATGCATTGGGCTACCGGGTGATACCCTGCAAATCATCGACGGAGAAATATTTATCAATGCAGATGAGCGGCCAACGCTTCCCAAGCAGAAGTTCAAGTATTATGTAACCACTACCGGTAATCCCCTCCCCGATATATTGCTCGATTCGTTAAAAATCCATAAATCTTCAGTCACGTACAATCCCGTAAATTCATTGCACGTTTTATTTCTGGCAGAGGAGAACCTGAAATCACTGAGGTCCTATCCAACTGTAAGAAGTATAAAACGATATTCAGAACCCATGCTCTCCTTTCAGAATCAAGAGATATTTCCACACAGTCATTATTTTCGATGGACAGGGGATAATTACGGTCCCATAAAAGTGCCCGCCAGGGGGGATACCATTCCAATAAATACTCTGAATCTACTTCTTTACCAGCGAATTATTGAAGTGTACGAACAAAATGAACTGGTGGAAAAGAATGGGGATATTTATATCAATGGTGAACTCGCCGACACCTATCCCATAAAGATGGATTATTACTTTGTGATGGGTGATAACCAGCACAATTCGGCCGATTCGCGTTACTGGGGTTTTGTACCAGAAGATCATCTGCTGGGAAAAGCTGTCACAGTTTGGTTCTCCATCGAACCCGATAAATCGATCCTTGATGGTTTAAGAAAAGAGCGTATCTTTAGCTCCATAAAATAAAAGTCACAATGGATATTAGTAAGTTATTGAAACATAAGTATTTCAAATTCGGAGTTGCCGTTGTTATTTACATTCTTTTTGTCATCTGGCTAAAGAATTATTGGTTCCTTTTTGGATTACCCATCATCTATGATCTCTATATAAGTAAAAAGGTGAACTGGTCCTTCTGGAAAAGCAGGAAGAAAAAAAACAATGTGATCATTGAATGGTTGGATGCGCTGATTTTTGCAGTTGTTGCTGTATCACTGATTAATATTTTTCTATTCCAGAATTATAAAATTCCTACCCCATCCATGGAAGGTAGTCTCCTGGTTGGAGACCATCTTTATGTGAGCAAAACTGCTTACGGTCCGCGTACACCCAATACCCCACTCTCCATTCCGTTCCTTCCCAACACCGTGCTTGGAGGAAATTCTTACCTGGAATGGATCCAGCGTCCCTACAAACGATTGAAGGGATTTAGCAATGTGAGGCGGGATGATATTGTGGTATTTAATTTTCCGGCATCAGATACTGTTGCACTGGAAAAATCGGACCATAAGTTGTACGCCAAGGGGAATTTCGATTATTACGACCTGATCAGGGATGAGGTCCATAACCTGATGCTTGCCGACCAGACCAGGAACAACAGGACACGCCCCTATCCTGTTTACGCACAATACGTGAGAGAACAGCTCGCTCAAAAATTTGATGTGGAAACCCGCCCGGTGGACCGGCGTGATAACTACATCAAAAGGTGTGTTGCTATCCATGGTGAAACCATCCAGGTGATCAACAATGATGTTTATATTAATGGTGAAAAGCAAAAGGAATTTGAAGGACTTCAACGCTGGCACAATGTGAGGACCAACGGAACACCTATCAATCCACGCTCCCTTGAAGAATTTGGGATCAGCAAGGAGCTGACAGATGTGCGAAACAATCCCAATTACACTTTTCCATTGCCATCCGGTGTTGCGGATCAGATCGGAGCCCTTCCAGGTGTCGTAAGCGTTGAACGCATGGACCGGTTTACTGAGGGTCAATACGATCGTGATATTTTTCCACATGATGAAAGGTATCCCTGGAACCTTGAGCATTTTGGGCCACTCACAATACCCGAAAAGGGAATGACAGTTGAAATTAACTCAGAAACCCTTCCTCTCTACAGGCGCATCATTGAAGCTTACGAACAAAACGATCTGAAGGTAAAAGGAGAGCAGATCTATATCAATGATGAAGTAGCCACCTCCTATACTTTCCAAATGGATTACTTCTTCATGATGGGTGACAACCGTGACAATTCGGCCGACTCCAGGTTCTGGGGATTTGTTCCGGAGGACCATGTGATCGGAAAACCCCGGCTTATCTGGTTAAGTATGGATAAGGAGTATGGGAAGATAAGGTGGAATCGTATGTTCCGAATTGTCAGGGCCAGCAGGTAATCCCGGTATCATTGATCTACCCGGCACTCTATAACGGACCCGTAAACTATTTTGCCCGTCTGGTCAGAGAGAAGGATATCCTCCTTGAGCAATTTGACAGTTATACCAAACAAACTTACAGGAACAGGTGCATGATTATGGGGCCCAATGGAGTTCTTACGCTCTCCATACCCGTAAAAAAAAAGCGTGGCGTAAAACATCTCAAAGAGATCAGGATCGATTATGACACTCCATGGAACAAAAACCATTGGCGCAGTCTGGTGGCATCTTATGCCTCATCTCCATTCTTTGAGTACTTCATGGATGACCTGATTGAGTTTTATGAGAACAAATTTGAGTTCCTGATCGATTTGAATCAGCAACTGATAGAGAGAACACTGCAGTTATTGGGGATAAAAATCCAGGTATCTTGTTCTGCTTCATTCAATGATATAACCAGTGAGACCGATCCAAGGAGTTTTATCCATCCGAAAAAGGACCCGGCAGTGGTTGATCATGATTTTAAGCCTGTGGTTTATCACCAGGTCTTTTCCGACCGCATGGGTTTCAAAGCTAACCTGAGTATACTTGACCTGCTATTCAATGAGGGGCCTGCTGCACTATCAATCCTTCAGAAGAGCCTCAGAACTTAAAACCCACAGTAAACATCAGGTTATTTCCATTGACCTGATTGATAGAGACCTCGTTGGAACGTGGTTGAAAGGCATACATGCCATACACATCAGACCTGCTTGAATGGGAATAGCTGATATCAAAAAATGCACCACCGGTCCTGATACCCAGTCCACCCGAATAGATCCAGCTTTCCGCATTGTTCCGGTCATCAACGAAAGGACTCATCAGATACTGGGTCCCTGCCCTCAGGTACAATGACTTAAGACGAACTTCGGCCCCGGCCTTCAGGTTATGCGCCGCCTGGAAGTCCTGTCGTATCTGGTCATTTTCATCAAAGAATTTGTAATCGTGTGCATTCAACCGGGCTGCTGAATAATCCACAAATTCATAACCGGCCGAAATTGTAGCCAGTCTGAAAAGGATCAGCGAGGCATGGGCATTGGCCCGGAATGGAGTTTTCAACTCATAATCGTAGATGCCATTGGAAGAACTGGCACTGGCATCGGGAATCCCGGAGCTGTTGTCCCAGTATGAATCTATATCACTGAATTTCTCATCGGTGAGGTAGTAATAGGTGGGCAGCTGAAATGATGCTCCTACCCTGAGCAGCTGAATAGGTCTGAGGATCAATCCGAATTTAAATGTATAACCCCAACCTCGTGTGTTGTTAAATTCTCTGAACCGGAAGCTGTCAAAATCGATCACATGATCATCATAGTCCGTTTCTGTGTGATAAATCTCTTCATAGAATCGCACAGCATGGATACCTAAACTGGCTCCGAAATACAATAAATTGCTGAAATTAAATGCGCCGGAAAGTGAATATTCGCCGATGTATCCTGATTGCAGGGAGACCCTTTGTAGATCTTGTCCATATCCATCCAGCTGCATGTCATGCCAGTATTCACCAGCCACTGAATCAAAAGGCATAAGGTATGCATCGTATGCCAGTTGCTCATAAAAAGGACTAAGGTTATCCGGGTCTGCATTGGCATGCCATGTAAAATCATCCAGCATGGAGCTGTTGTCATTGATTCCACTAATGGTTGTGCGGTTGTTGAAATTGACCAGTGTATTATAACCCAGTGAATAGGATACTCCCACAATGCCACTTTTCTTATCACGGGTTTTGGAGGAGACAAACCCAAGGCTTCCCACATTAAACTTCAACTGGGAATCCTCCACTGTGGAACCCATAAAATTGGAAGAGCTGTTTACCCAATAAAATGAGGGTGTAAATGAAAACTCCGATGAACGGTAAAATCCCAGTCCGGCCGGATTTACAAGAGTGGATGAGAGATCACCACCAAGAGCTCCAATGGCACCACCCTGGGCTGCAAACCGGGCTGTTCCGAAAGGATTGTACTGAGAATATCTGAGGGCCTGCATCTCATTTTGTGCTTCCATAGAAAGAAAAGAACATATGAGTAACACGGCTATAAATGAAATCTTTTTCATAGCAATATGTATTTGAAACTTAAAAGGCCGGGATCAACGGATGGATCCCGGCAGTTAATGACAGTTTAACGTCTTGAACTTGAACTTGATCTTGATGAACCACCTGAAGAGCTGCGGCTCGAGGATCCGCTACTGCTACGGCTTGACGAGCCACTGCTACGGCTTGACGAACCGCTGCTGTAAGAACTGCTGCTGCGACCCGAAGAACCACTGCTTCGGCTGTATGAACTGCGGCTGGAGCTGCTCGGACGGCTATATGAACTGTTACTGCGGCTGGAGCTGCTCGGACGGCTGTATGAACTGCTACTGCGGCTGGAGCTACTTGGACGAGTGTAAGAGCTACTGCTGCGACTCGGTGTACTGCTCGAACGATTGTAAGAGCTGCTGCTGCGACTCGGTGTACTCCTGGGCTGCGTGTAACTCCTGGTAGGAGTAGAACTCCTGTTATAGCTCGGTGATGAACTTGTACGCGGCTTGCTATAACTGGGCGTATAAGTTCCCCTGTTGTTGCTACCGGCACTTCTCTGTTGTACGTTGGCAGGCCGACTGGTCCTGGTGGTCTTCAAATTACTATTGGTGGTTCGATTCACCTGACCACGGGGAGAGGAGCTATTGCCTGGATTCTGGTTCCTGTTAATGTTACCCCTGTCCCTGCTATTATTATCGGTGCGATCATTTCCATAATGGTTTCCACGATCGGTTCTTTGATCATTTGTACGAGTGACTCCGGCTGACTTAGTAGTCCTGTCGGATGTGGATGCACGGGTAACTCCCCGGGCAGACTCAGTTGATCCTGAACGGCTCCTGTATCTGGGGTCAACGTAGGTTGAACCCTTTGAACTACCATAGGTTGCATTGGATGGACTGGAGTATCCGTAATAGTGCCTGTTGTCGAGCCTTCCATAACGATAGTTACTTCTGGAATCATAGTAATTGCTGTTCCAGTATCCATTATAGTATCCATGGTTGTACCCGCTCCAGTATGAGCCACCATAATAAGGGTAGTATCCACCATAGTATCCGCCATAGTATCCACCATATCCGCCCCAGTATGAGTAATAAGGATCATAGTATCCTCCGTAACCATATCCATAAGAGCGATAGTAAGGATATCCGTAGGAAAGTCCGTAGGAGAGTCCAAATGGATAACCCCAACCCATATTCATCCCCCAATGCATTGACCTGCCTGTATAGAAATAGAGATCTGTATAATAGGGATCATAATAGTTCCAACCATTATACGAATCCGAAAAACGCCTCAGGTTGGATGAGTAATAATAATCATTGGGATCGTTATAGTAATTATTGATAATTACAGGGGCGCTCTCCTCTCCATACTCACTTACCACTCCTGTAGAATCGTATTCCTGATACTGGGTGGTATAGAGGGCTTCACTTCCTTCAGGTTGGTATGTTTCACCCAACATCTCTGCCTCTCTCTGTAATTTGTACTGCTCATAATCACTTAAAGCTTCATCCGCATAACCCTGGGACTCGGCGTATACCGGTTCCTGGGCAATGGGTTGTGCATTCATGGCCTCCTGAGGAGTCACAGCTGTTTCTAATGGAGCTGAAGCAGCCTGCCTCTCAGCACGGTTCGGATTATAATATACATCATCATACTCCGAAGAAGCAGCATGTTTTGAAGAGCTGCAAGATGCCAGGACAATGGCTGCGCTTACAATGGCAAGTGATAAAGTTTTCATGATATTTCCTCCCGGTATTTTTTGCATCTGGTTGTTTTAACTATAATTACGCAAAGTTCGTGCCAAAACAGAGTTCCAGATACTCTGACTGTTTGCAATATAGTAAATAATCGCAACTCCTTAGATAAGTGTCTCAGAAAGAAATGAACGCCTCCTACCATCCTGGAAGTGAACGGTTCATCTGATGCATCGATTGGTTATAGAGAGGAATGCGGTAAGGTGCGTATGTATTGCCCATCCTTGGATTGTCCTCCTGTGTATAGATCCACAACTCACTTTGGTCCCAAACAAGCACTTCGTCCCGTGCATCGCCTGTAAGATCCTGAGCCATGTAGCACAATACCGGGTGACCATCGGAAGGGAACTTCACTGCAATCTGACCCAATCTATCAACCATCCCTCCTTTAATAGAATCTGCAGAGGTTATCATAAACTCTTCTCCATCTCCTTTCCAGTTTACGGGCAAGCACCTGCTTACGCCGGATACCGGTAAGAATTTACTGATTACTGCACCTGAAGATTCCAGAACATGGACCAGACCGTCGCTCCCCCACTGGTTTGAACTGGCGACCTCCAGTCCGGGCACCTCCAAATCAAAATCTGCCACACTCAGATACTGGACATGACCCATAATATTTTGCTTCAGCAGGTTCCCATTAAAATCAAAATAGATCAATCCCCAATCTCCGGCAGCATAAATAAGAGATGGAACCCTCCTCTCTCCATTGATTAATTCATTCACAGTCACTCCATTACACGCATCACCAATAAAGGCTCCCACATCGAACATTAGTTTTCCGTCATGGTCAAAAACAGAATACCCCATCATCACCTCATGTCGACCGTCCCCATTCATATCATATACCATAGGCTGTGTCCCGGTATTTGTCTCCTGCTCCCACAACAGCTCCAACCGTTCGTTCAGTGCCAGAATGAAATGCTTTCGATCAGAGAGAAGCATGCAATTATCCCTTCCAACTCCCATCAGGTCAGCGAAAATAATTGAGTTGACAATTCCGGAGCCAGGCATTTTCACCCGACGATCCAACTCACCACTCCTGCCATCCAGTATATGGATCCAATCCTTGGTGACAAAGATCACCTCTCTGGCTCCGTCGCCATCCAGATCGTGGACCTGAACAGGTAGTTCATCTCCTTTTCCTGGATCGACTGATTCGGGATCTCCAAATTGCCACAATATCTCCCCATCCAGGTTCATGGCAGTTATGCAACTAATTCCTGATCCCGAAGAATTCGGTCTGACAAATAGGATCTCCCTATTTCCATCCCCGTTTAAATCCCCCAGTCTGATATTCTGGTTAGTTCCAAATTCCCCTGTTTTATAGCTCTTCCATCGAACCATCTCCGGGTGGTCACCCAGTTGTAAGTCCAATCTCCTGGCCAGTTGTCTTTTCCTGCGTGCAAGCTTTCTTTGCTCTCCCTTCAGGATCTTAACTTCTACCCTGTGGAATTTTGCAGGCAAGTCTGATATTAATCCAATCCTACCCGGTTGAATGGGCAGGTTCGCCACATACATTCTAATGGAATCATTCAGGATGGCAGAGACTTTGTTACGCCTGACGGTAATTGTGGCATGGAGTTTTTCCCCTGGTGTCCACACCAGGGGTCGGAAATCCAAGGTCCTTTCAATGGGTCGACGGGGAGTGACAGATTGCTGTATATGTTTAATGGTCACTGTATTTCCTTCAATTCCAAAGAATAAGAAATCAGTAGGGTTCTGGTATTTGAATACCACCCCACATTTATCAAATTTAGCCAGGGGTGTAAATTCAACTTCAATGGTATAATCACTCCAGAGCGAATCACCCGC
Organism: Bacteroidota bacterium; assembly: GCA_039714655.1. GTDB lineage: Bacteria > Bacteroidota > Bacteroidia > Bacteroidales. The sequence continues at coordinate 27,220 of JBDLIX010000033.1, read as the reverse complement.
TACAATCAATGGATGGGTTATCAGGCTCAATGGTGTATTGTTTTGATTCAGGTTGGTGAAAGTCTGGGCAAGAAATTTCTCTCCCTCCTCACTCCTGATCTCCCAAGCGTTATTAAAACCTTCCTCCTTAAGGCTTGAAGCCACCGACCATTTTCCCAGGGTACCACGCCGGGAATCGAAAAAGATTGTCGGATTGGCTAGATCATTGTTGGGAACTTCTCCGACCTCAAGTTCCTGAAATCCATCTTTGAAAACAGTAGTTTGTATAACATTTTCGGAACAGGAACGGATCAGAAGGAAAAGGAGAAATAGCAGAGTCCTTGTATTAGAAAGGCCTGGAATCATATTCAAGGGTTAACTTTCGGTAAATATACACTTAAATCATAGCTGTTCCCAATTTCGCTTCTTTAAAAGAATCTTTAATATATTTACATGCAGAAGGAAAAACTGGAATGCACTTGAAACCATTACTTATTCTTTTAGTGTTCTGTCAATCACTGATTGCACAGAAGCCAGTTAATCTTTCTGATTTCGTCCAACAAGTCTCAATATCTGATCTGCAGCTTCATTATTTGGCCGATCCCAATTGCTCGACACAACCCAACGAAATTTTCTCAGGAATGATGGATCATCAATTCAGGCAGGTTGACTTCAGCAATCCGGATCCGGCACTGCTCAATTCCCAGCCCGGGAGCTGTATTTGGTTCCGGTTCTACTTTGTAAATCACTCCACAAGTCAGTTCTCCTTTCATCTTCAACGCAACGAATACAGTGAATTTGATGAATACACGCTGTTCCAGCAATATGATAATGGAATGGTGGATGTGCGAAGATCCGGGAATAAAATTCATCCCAGGGACAAGGATGTCAATATCGGCGGATCGGACGATTTACGTATACACCTTCCTCCCAATGAATCTGACACATTGTATCTAAGGGTTTTGCTTTCGGAAGAGTCGGTGATATCTGACCTCACTTTTACCATCTCCACTCACGAGAGTGTTCTGGCGAGGGATCGATCAAAACGCTTGATTTTCGGGCTATTCGTCGGGATCATGATGATCATGATTCTCTATCACATCCCACTCTTCGTAAAGGGCCGGGAAAACAGTTATCTTTTCTATATTCTGTACATACTTGCCTTTCTTCTCTTTTTTATCAATAAAGAAGGGTACCTGTATGAGCTCACACCAAGCTTTACCTCCGCACCCTTAAACACTTTCCTTCAGGAGATATCTTTACTGTTTTTTCTGCTCTTCGGAAGATCCTACCTGGATACCCGCAATACCCTTCAATCGTGGGACACCATCCTGTTGTTGGCTGTATGGTTTACGGTAGGCGGACTGATCCTCAGTTTTTCGATCGTTTTGCTTCAGGGACTGGGAGTAAATGTACCAGTATTTATTCAACTGGGTGGTCTGGCCATTATCATCGTCTCGGCTATCGGATGCCTCTTTCTGGCTATTGTTCCGGCCATGATTCTTACCAGGGAAAACTTTCAGCCAGCCAGGTATTTTCTTTTTGCCAACCTATTCCTCATTCTTGGTATAGCAATCAACTACGCACTCACGGATTACCCGGTGGGTAAACACAGTCAGGAGCTTGGGGTTACTTTTCAGATTCTCACCTTCTCCATTGGCCTGAGTGAACGCATAAACCTCCTTAAAAAAAGCAAAGAGGTGGCCCAACGAAGGATCATAGATCAGTTAAGGGAAAATGCGGCGTTGAAAGACAAGGTAAACCGTGAACTGGAGGATAAGGTCCAGGAACGCACCTTCGAAATACAGGCACAAAAAGAACATATCGAGAAACAGAACAAGGAGATCAAGTATAGTTTTGATTACGCCAAGAAGATCCAGAATACGGTGTTACCAGGAAATGAGGTCTTCGAGACGCTGTTTGGAGAGCACTTCATTTTTTTCAAGCCCCGGGATATTGTGAGTGGTGATTTTTATTGGATATCTCAAAATGATCATAAGATTGTTTTAACCGCTGCAGATTGCACCGGACATGGAGTTCCCGGATCGCTTATGAGCATGCTCGGGATCACCATGCTGCATGAAATCGTCAACGAAAAGGACTATACTCATTCAGAAGAGATCCTGAACCAGCTTCGCCTCAGCATTGCCAGAACCCTTAAACAGGAAGGGAAAATAGGGGAACAAAAGGATGGTATCGATATGGCGCTGGTCATTTACGACACCAAAACCAGGCAACTGGAGTTTTCAGGGGCCAACAATCCCATCTACATCATCAGAAATGGGGAGATGCTTGAATACAAAGGGAACAATATGCCGGTGGCCTACTACGAGAAAATGTCAGATTTTACACGCTACACCCTCGATATGAAACAGGGTGACCGGGTTTATATGTTTACAGATGGATTCCCGGATCAGTTCGGCGGACCCCAGGGCAAGAAATTCAAGTACCGTCCCTTCAAGGACCTGTTGCTTGAAGTAAGTGAAAGACCTATGGAAGAACAACAAAGGATCCTGAGTCTGATCTTCGATGAGTGGAAAGGTGACCTAAGTCAGATCGATGACGTTTTGGTGATTGGTTTAAGGCTTTAACGCTTCAGCACTTCGCCTTTTTTTCCTTTCTTTGTAGCTCAATTGAGAGGCTCCCCTTTGAGTCCCGTAATCATCAAAATTAATTCAAAGCGAATGGCTAAAGTATTAACCAGTAAAGAAGAAAATTATGCGCAATGGTACAATGACCTGGTATTAAAATCAGGACTGGCAGAGAACTCAGCGGTGAGGGGTTGTATGGTCATCAAACCTTACGGATATGCTATCTGGGAAAAAATGCAGGAAGAGTTGAACCGAATGTTCAAAGCCACCGGTCATGAAAACGCCTATTTTCCCCTATTTATCCCAAAATCATTTTTCAGCAGGGAAGCCGAACATGTGGAAGGATTTGCCAAGGAGTGTGCAGTGGTTACCCACTACCGTTTAAAGACGGATGAAGAGAATGGAGGTCTTATTGTTGATCCGGAAGCAAAACTGGAAGAAGAGTTGATTGTAAGACCCACTTCTGAAACCATCATCTGGAATACCTATAAAAACTGGATCCAGTCATACCGCGATCTTCCCATCCTGGTTAACCAATGGGCCAATGTGGTCAGGTGGGAAATGCGTACAAGACTTTTCCTTCGCACCACGGAGTTCCTTTGGCAGGAAGGTCATACTGCTCATGCTACCAAGAAGGAGGCCGAAGATGAGACCATGCAAATGGTCAATGTGTATGCAGATTTTTCAGAAAAGTTCCTGGGAATTCCTGTGCTGATTGGAAATAAAACTGAATCCGAGAAATTTGCAGGAGCCATTGAAACCCTCACCATAGAAGCATTGATGCAGGACGGGAAGGCGCTTCAGGCTGGTACATCTCATTTCCTTGGCCAAAATTTTGCCAAGGCTTTTGATGTTCAGTTTACCAATAAAGAGGGGAATCTGGATTATGTTTGGGCCACTTCATGGGGAATGACCACCCGAATGATTGGAGCCCTTATTATGGCCCATTCAGATAACAACGGTCTCGTATTACCACCCAGGATTGCCCCCATACAGGTGGTGATTGTTCCCATTTACAAAGGAGGGGATGAGTTTCCGCCCATTGCAGAAGCAGCAAATAGGATTAAAGCCCAGTTGACTGCTCTTGGGATCTCGGTTAAATTTGATGACAGGGATACCCAGAAACCAGGATGGAAATTCGCTGAGTATGAGCTTAAGGGGGTTCCTGTAAGAATTGCCATCGGTCCGCGCGACATTAAAAACGGAAACGTGGAGTTGGCCAGAAGGGATACTCTTGAAAAAAAGGTGCTTCCACAAGAAGGGATCGCTGCCTATATCCAAGATCTTTTGGAGGAGATCCAGGAAAATGTATACCAGAAGGCACTGAATTTCAGATTAGAGAATACACACCGTGTGGACACATGGGAGGAACTGGTGGAAGTCCTTGACAAAAAAGGAGGGTTTGCATTGGCACACTGGGACGGGACTAAAGAATCGGAAGACCGTATCAAAGAGACCAAAGCCACCATCCGCTGTCTGTTGCTGAACTCCGAACAGGAAAAGGGCAAGTGTATTGTTAGTGGAAAACCTTCGAATCAGAGAGTTGTAATTGCCAAAGCTTATTAAGCCGCTTCAAACCTAAATCATAAACAGATGAAAAAGCATTCCTTAATTCCTGCACTTTTAATCGGAATGGTCCTGATAATCCAGGGTTGTAATGAAAAAGAGGACCTCCATGGCCTTTACGCTGGCACCATGCCTGTTTTGGAAATACCCGATGGAGATGTTATCCAATATACTTCCTCCAGATCAATTTTTCTGAATATTACGGATGATGTAGCAGAGCTGGATGGTAAAATGTATTCCATCGAACGTACATCTGATGAGGAGGACCGGATAACCTTTCTTACCAGCATTCCACTTGAGGACCAGGTGACGGTCTCCGAAATGACCTACCTAAAACCGGATGAAACACTTATTCTGGAGATCGGTAATCTGGGGAAAAGTATTACACTGGAGCGATTCGAGCACATGCTGGAAAGAAAGGCCAATGAGTATGTACAAGTGGACCTCAACGCAGATATTTCGCATCTTTCTGACAATCAGAAAGAGCTGTTGGGATTGTTGTTCCAGGCGGCCGATATTATGGAGGAAATTTACTGGATCCAGGTATTCCCGGACAGAGATGCCGCAATTAGTGCCATGGTCAATGAGGATGTGAACAGATTCTTCAATATCAACTATGGCCCATGGGAAAGACTCAATGGAAACCTCCCCTATTTATCGGGTTACGGACCAAAGCCAGCCGGTTCGGGATACTACCCTTCCGATATGACCAGTGAGGAGTTTGAATTGATTGCTGATCCTGAAAAAACAAGCCTTTATACAATGGTGACAAGAAACCAGGAGGGTAGCCTGGAGGTTGTTCCCTATCATGTGGCCTTTGCCAGCCAGGTTGAACAGGCTGCCACGCTTTTGAACAGAGCTGCAGATCTGGCCGAAGATACAGGATTCAAAAAATATCTCCATTTAAGAGCTGAAGCCCTGCTAACGGATGACTACTTCGCCTCCGATATGGCCTGGATGGATATGAAAGAGAATGATATCGACTTTGTGGTGGGCCCCATAGAAAATTATGAAGATGCTTTGTACAACTATAAGGCTGCCCATGAATCGTTCATACTCCTCAAGGATAAAACATGGAGTGAAAAACTCACTTACATCAATTCGGTTCTGCCCGACATGCAACGCAGCCTTCCGGTGCCTGATGCCTACAAGCAGGAGATACCTGGCAGTGACTCGGACCTGGGTGCATATGATGTGGTATATTATGCCGGAGATTGTAATGCCGGCAGTAAAACCATCGCCATTAATCTGCCAAATGACGAACGGGTTCAGGCTGCAAAAGGATCCAGAAAGCTGCAACTTAAAAATGCCATCAGATATAAATTTGAAGAGATATTGGTACCCATCAGCAATGTTCTAATTGCAGAGGAACAACGGGAACATGTAACTTTTGATGCATTCTTTGAAAATACCATGTACCATGAGGTGGCCCACGGTCTTGGACTTAATCAGACCATTAATGGAAAAGGGACAGTACGTTCCGCATTAAAGGAACAACACAGTGCTCTTGAAGAGGGCAAAGCAGACATCCTTTCCCTTTACCTGATCACCCGTATGCATGAACAGGGAATGCTTGGAGAGAGAGATCTGATGGATAATTATGTGACTTTTATGGCAAGCATATTCAGAAGTATCCGTTTTGGTGTAGCCAGCTCACACGGTAAAGCCAACATGATCAGGTTTTACTACTTCCAGGAGCTGGGTGCATTTACCAAGGATCTGGGGACCGGTACCTACCAGGTCAATTTCGAGAAGATGCAGAATGCCATGAACAACCTGGCCAGCCTGATCCTTATCACTCAGGGGAATGGAGAATATGAGCTTGCCAAAGAACTTGTGAAGGAGAAGGGGTTTATCAGGGAAGAATTGCAGGCTGACCTGGACAGGCTCAAAGAGCTGAGTATTCCTGTAGACATAGTTTTTAACCAGGGTCCTGAACTTCTGGGATTGTAATTTGTTAATATATTTTACAAATCTCAAAAAGAAATATTATGGCAGTATTAGTTGGAAAAAAAGCACCATTATTCAGTGCCCCGGCAGTGGTTAACGGTGGAGAATTTATCGAGGACTATTCCCTCGATCAATTTATTGGTAAGAAATATGTGATCTTTTTTTTCTATCCTGCAGATTTCACTTTCGTGTGCCCCACCGAAATCATAGCATTCCAGGAGAAGATCGAAGAGTTTGAAAAGAGGAATGCGGTAGTAGTTGGTTGTTCCGTAGACTCAAAGCATTCACACTGGAAATGGCTTCAGACCGAGCTGAAGGACGGAGGTATTAAGGGGGTGAAATACCCTCTGGTAGCAGATCCTGCCATGAACATTGCCGAGAATTATGATGTTCTGGCTGGTACCTGGGATTACACCGAAGAAGGAGAAGCAACATATGTGGGAATTCCAGAGTCCTACCGTGGATTGTTCCTGATAGATAAGGAAGGTGTTGTCCGCCATCAAATTGTGAATGACATGCCACTGGGACGCAGTGTTGAGGAAGTCCTTAGACTCATTGATGCACTTCAGTACAGCGAAGAACACGGAGAAGTTTGTCCTGCCAACTGGCACAAAGGTGACAGGGCCCTGAAGGAAAATGCAGAATCTATCGCCTCATATCTTGGTGACAAGTAGCAGGCACCGAAGGATCTGAGACAACAGCAGAAGAACGAGTAAAAGTTACTTTCGACTTTCGACTTTCGACTAAAAAAAGGAGGCTATCTGGCCTCCTTTTTTTTTGTAACTTCCCCTTGATGTTAGATCAATTTAATCGTTATCTCGAGGAGCAACAACTTTGTAGTTTCGGTGATCGTATCCTGCTTGCTGTCAGTGGCGGTATCGACTCAGTGGTGATGGCTCATCTGTTCAAGGAGGCGGATTATAACTGTGCCATAGCCCATTGCAATTTTCAATTAAGGGGAGAAGATTCGGAATCGGATGAGCTCTTTGTCAGATCCATGGCTGCCTTGCTGGAAATGCCTGTTTATGTGAAACAATTCGATGTGGAGGAGACCACCCGTGAGAAGGGGATCTCGGTCCAGATGGCAGCAAGGGAACTCCGGTACACCTGGTTTGAAGAGTTGCTACAGGAATACTCTTTTGATAGGGTGGCCACCGCACATAATTCAAACGATTCCGCAGAGACTTTTTTCCTGAACCTATCACGTGGTACCGGTATTAGGGGACTAACAGGAATCCCACCCACCAATGGGAACATCATCAGACCCCTTCTCTTTGCCACAAGAGCGAATATCATCTCATACTGCAACCAGCACCATCTCGAATTCCGGGTAGATGCCAGCAATCAGGAAACAAAATACCAGAGAAACAAGATCAGGCATGATGTGATCCCTGTCATGGAGCAGATCAATCCTGGATTTATCGAGACAATGTCCATGAACATGACTCGCCTTGGTGAGGTACAGAAAATCTATAAACACGCTGTAGAGCTGGTCCGCAGGGACCTGTTTGAAGAGGAAGCCGGCAGCATCTCCATTGATATTGCCCAACTAAAAACCTTAACTCCCAGGACGACCTGGCTCTTTGAGCTCTTCTCTCCATACGGATTTACAAGGTCACAGTGCCAGGGGATCGAGCATATCATGGATGCGAAACCGGGGAGACAATCAATCTCAACCACTCATCAACTTTTCAAGGATCGTGACCGGCTTTTACTGATCGAATCGACCCACAAAGGATTCGACCGGTATTACCTGGATAGTCCGGAAAACCTCTCTTCCTTGCCGTTTCCAATGGACGTGGAGGTACTTGTCAGAGGTGATATGGAGGAGATTCCCAATGACCCGACCATCGCTTGTCTTGATCTTCATGAGATCCAGTTTCCGCTCACCATCAGACACTGGTCACACGGTGATTATTTCTTTCCCCTGGGCATGAATCAGATCAAAAAGCTGAGTGATTATTTTGTGGATAACAAGATCCCGATTCCGGAAAAGGAACGCACATGGATCCTGGCTTCAGGTAAGAAGATCGTATGGATCATGGGACACCGGATCGATCACCGGTTCAGGATCACCGACAAGACTACAAAAGTATTGCGTTTAAGATTTCAGTCCGATGTTGCTCCGTAAATTCTGGAAAAACTCCTTTAACTGTTCCTTATCACGTGACCGGATCATCTTGATCAGCAACTCCATCTGTTCACTGATCCTTTCAACCTGATCAAGGCTGTGCGGACTCAGGAGGATCTCCGTAAGCAGGTAATCATCCTCCGACAGGAGTCCCTCAGCAATTCTGTAATGCTTTTTAAAAGTAGTACCCGGGGCTTCCTGCTCTTTCATGCACGCTGCAAATACCATGGTTGAGGAGAATGGAATGGAGAGTGAGTAGGCAATGGTTTCATCATGCTCCTGGAAAGAGTATTCATGGACTTTTATCTTCAAGCCACTATAGAATTTCCTGAAAAACTCTTTTCCTTCCTCGTCCGACTCACTGATGATGATCGCATTTTGATCTCTCAGATCCTTTACATTGCCGAAGGTGGGACCAAACATGGGGTGGGTCGATACAAACCGTCTGCCCAACTTATGGTAGTATTCGGCCAGTCCGCTTTTCACAGAAGTAATATCGGCCATGATGCATTTCTCAGGGAGATAGGAGATAATCTCATTGAAGAGTGTCAGGGTCTTCTCAAGGCTCACTGCATTGATCAGAATATCCGGCGAAAAATCCAAAATCTCCTCATAGTACAGAAACTTTCGGGAATTGAAGAAATACTTCAGCTTACTCCGGTCAACATCATATACTCCTACTTCATAATCCAGGCAGAGAGACTCCACCAGCCACGAGCCCATGTTGCCGGCTCCTATGATTGCAATGCGCATATTATTCTAATCTGATTTAAGTTCATGTACTCTTTTTATCTGCTGCGACAGAAGCATAAAATCGGCCATCACAATGGCAGCAGCTGCTTCCACCACCACCGGCACACGCAGTGCTATGCAGGTATCGTGTCGGCCCTCAATGGAGAGCTCTTCCATTTCACCCGACTTCATGTTCATGGTACGTTGTGTCTGGTGGGTGCTGGAAGTGGGTTTCACGGCAACTCTGAACAGGATCTCATTCCCATTGGTGATTCCCCCATTGATTCCTCCGGCAAAATTGGTTTCAGTTGTTCCATCGATGGCCACAATGTTATCGTTGTGCTCACTCCCTTTCATTTTTGCTGCCTGAAATCCCGATCCGAATTCAATGCCCTTTATGGCCGGAATAGAAAAGATCAGGTGACTCATTGCAGCCTCTACAGAATCAAAGAAGGGCTCACCCAATGCTACGGGCACCTCCCCGATCCGGCATTCAATAATCCCGCCGATGGAATCCTGTAGCTCAATCGCCCGGTCAATAGCCGCTTCAATGTCACTGCTCCCACCAACTTCCAGAATGGTTCCTGTAACTTGCATGGGATCAATGATCTTTTTGGCTATCACTCCTGCAGCCACAAGACCCAGGGTAAGTCGTCCGGAAAAATGTCCTCCTCCCCGATAATCCTGGAATCCTCCAAACTTCTGATCGGCTGTAAAATCGGCATGTCCAGGCCGGGGAATATGCCGAAGTTTGCTATAATCCCTTGAGCGGGTATTGCTGTTTTCAAACATGATCATGATGGGAGCACCAGTGGTCAGTTCATTAAAAACTCCACTCATAATATGCGGAATATCGGCTTCCTGCCTGGGAGTAGTTCCCTTTGCCCCGCTTTTTCTCCTGGAAAAATCAGCATTGAAATCGGAATGTTTCAGCGGAACTCCCGCAGGAGATCCGTCAATTAAAACACCCACAGACTCACCATGAGATTCTCCAAAAATACTGATTCTGAATAATTTACCAAACGAGTTCATGATTCATTAATCACTTTATACAATTCATTTAACTGGCTTAAACTTAACTGTCCGGGGGCAGTTTCCCCTCCTTCACCCGGTGAAGCAAAAGTAAACTCGGAACCCAGATAGGGAGCAATGATCCTGGTGATCCGCCCCATGGTACCCATACCGAGTACCACCTTTCGGCCAGGCCTGTCATAAAGGGATATGAGGTTTCGTATATCGTCGGAAGAATTGACCTTGGTGGCAATTTTGGCAATGCCCCCTCCCCTTTCAAAGCACCTGTTCATCAATTGGCCCAATGCTTCCCGGTGGGGCGTTTGCTCAAAATCATGATAGGAAACAATAATTTCGGTATTGCATCCCTTTGCGTGGGTGACTAATTCTACCAGGGATTCTTCAGCAGATTCAATTTCAATGTCAATGAAGGAGGCCCCCAGGTCCATTGAGGTTTTCAGTATCTCAATTCTCTCCTCTTCATTGTATTCGCCTGGCCGACAAGTGACTATGGTCTTTACATTTCGGGATATTTGAGCAAAGATTGCACGAGGATCCTCTTTGATGAGATCCACTCTTAACTCAACCAATTCAACGTCCGACAAAAGGGCGTTGTTGATTTGTCTCATATGTGCAATGCTAACACAGATCATGGAGGATCTTCTTTAGTTCTGACAGGGGCATGCTCTTCACGAAGGCCTTGCCCAGCCCTTCTAATAAAATGAAGTGGATACTTTCGCCGCTCTTTTTCTTATCTTTCCGAATATTCTGGAAGATCACTGAGGGATCCAGTTCCATATGGGCAGGTAATCCGGCATCGGTTACCAGGTCGCAAATCAAATCTACATCTGAACCGGATATCAGGCCCATGGTATGAGAAAGCTTTGCTGACATAACCATTCCTACGGCAACTGCTTCTCCATGTAACACCTTTTTGTCCCGTTCAATGGCATGGCCAATGGTATGTCCAAAGTTCAACATCTTTCTGAGATCCGACTCCTTCTCATCTTTCCGTACTACATCTACCTTTATGGCTGCAGATGTGGTTACCACCTTTTCCAGCACACCCATATCAAGTTTCAGTAAATCTGACATGTGCTCTTTCAGGTATTGAAGGAACCCAACATCACTGATGGCACCATATTTAATGACCTCTGCAATCCCCGAAACATATTCTTTGCGGGAAAGAGTTTTCAAGAGAGAAAGGTCACACCAGACAAAAGAGGGCTGACGAAAGGTTCCTATCATGTTCTTGTACCCATCCAGATTCACCCCATTCTTTCCACCAATGCTGGCATCTACCTGCCCCAGCAACGTGGTACTGATGAATCCGAAACGTACTTCTCTGAGATAAGTCGAAGCCACAAATCCTGCCACATCAGTGGCGAGCCCCCCCCCAACACCAACCAACAGAGAGGTCCTGTCAGCCTCTAACTTAACCAGTTCCCTGTAAATACTCTCAACGGTTTGCAAGGTCTTATAACGTTCCCCGGATGGTACCGTAATAGAGGTGTACTGGCTAAATATGTCATGGTGCTGACACAGTACATTTTCGTCCACCAGGAGTATGGGTGAAGGATCCAGTCCACGAAGCCTGTGGGAAAGGAGTTCACCAACATCAATATCAGTGTCTCCCGTTGGGGTGGTCAATTTGATCTGGTGCATTTGTCCTATTCTTTGTTCATTACACTGGTCTGATGGTTAATAGACTCCTGGTGAATTGATCGGAACAATTTAATAATAAAATCTTCACTGAGCCCTTTCCTGGCACCCAATGCCAGACGGTTTTTCAACATATCGTCCCAACGCTTGGTCTGCAGGATGGTAATGTTGTTCTCTTTTTTATAGTCCCCAATATTCTCGGAAACCATCATCCTCTCCTCCAAAAGGTTGATGATCTTGTCATCCACTTTATCGATCTGATCCCTCAATTCAGCAAGGTTCAGCATCAACTCTTCTTTGACTTCTGGATCTCTGAGTATCAATCGGTCAAGAATATTCTTGAGTCCTTCCGGAGTTACCTGCTGACCGGCATCGCTCAAAGCCTTATCTGGATTGCAATGGGTCTCAATGATCAGTCCGTCGAAATTCAAGTCCATAGCTTTCTGTGAGATATCATACAGGAACTCCCTGTTTCCGCAGATATGGCTTGGGTCGGTAATAATTGGCATGTTTGGGATTCGCCTTCGCAATTCAATGGGAACCTGCCATTGAGGGACGTTCCGGTAGAGGGTTTTATCATAACTGGAGAACCCGCGGTGTATGGCTGCCATTCTCTTGATTCCGGCATTGTTGATCCTTTCAATGGCTCCAATCCAGAGATCCACATCCGGATTGACGGGATTCTTGATCATTACCGGTATATTGACACCGCGCAAGCTGTCAGCGATATCCTGTACTGCAAATGGATTGGCCGAGGTTCGGGCTCCGATCCATATGATATCAACTCCGTATTTCAGGGCTTCATACACATGCTTCACATTGGCCACTTCGGTGGATACCAGCATTCCGGTTTCCTTCTGCACCAGTTGCAGCCATTTCAATCCTTCCGATCCCACTCCCTCAAATGCATTGGGCCTGGTTCGGGGTTTCCAGATACCTGCCCTGAATATTTTTATGCCCATGGCAGCCAGGGGAATGGCGGTATTCAATACCTGTTCCTCACTCTCCGCACTGCATGGTCCGGCCATAAAAATGGGTTTGGTGAACAGATCACCTTCAAACGACAACGGTTCCAATTCTACATCAACTACCATAATTCTAATTTATTCAATTACTGATTCCCCTTTTCTATACTCGCCCAGGATTCCCAGGGAAGGAGTAAACGGCTTGATGGCCTCCAGGGATTTTTGATACATATCATAATCATTGATCTCCACATCCACATAAAACATGTACTCCCAATCCTTACCTGGAATGGGCATGGACTGGATCTTCGCCAGGTTTATTTCATAATAAGAGAGTATGGAGAGTATTTTTGAGAGAGAGCCAAACTTATGAGCCACAGTAAAATAAACAGATGCCTTATTGACCTCTTCTGGTGGAATGGAGATCCCATTTTCAGCAAGGATCAGAAACCGTGTATAATTCTTCTTATTGGTCTCTATGCTCTTTGCCAGGATGTTCAGGCCATACTTATCTGCTGCTAACCGGCTCGAAATGGCACCCGTATCACGCAATCCTTTTTCAGCTATCTCTTCCGCACTTAATGCCGTATCCATGCTTTCAATCAATCGAATATCCGGGTAAGCATCAAAATAATCCTGGCATTGAAGGATGGCCATAGGGTGTGAATAGACTTCCCGAAGCTCTGAAATCTTTACACCAGGCATGGCCACTAAGTTTTGCTTGATCCTTAAATAGATCTCCCCGGTAATATGCATGCTGGAATTGATAATCAGATTGTAATTGGGAATGATGCTCCCTGCCAGGGAATTCTCAATGGCCATGATTCCAAAATCAGAGCGTCGATCCTTTAAGGTGGTAACCATATCCCGGAATGTATTCCTGGGAAGGATCTGAATCTCCTCATTTTTAAAATAATGGTGTGCGGCAATTTCATGAAATGCGCCGTAACCGCCCTGTATTGCTATCGTTTTTGCCATCGCTATAAAACAAAAAACCCGACAAAAGCCGGGTATCACATGCATAAAGTAAGCCCGACCAGCTATATGTCAGTGAAAAAATAAAAAAAATATGCCAAGCTTCTTAATGCCATTCTATTAATTTGCGGCTGTAAACGTAAACATTTATTACCAGAAAACCAAGTACCATTACAGTTTGTAAGAACAGTTGGCAAAATCATTATCTTTTGTTAAAATTGACTCAATTGAAGCGCATGAATAAAAAAGAACGATTTGAAAAGGTTATTGAATATTTTTCACAGGCCATGCCGGTTGCAGAAACTGAACTGGATTATTCCAATCCTTTTGAGCTTATTGTGTCGGTGATCCTTTCAGCCCAGTGTACCGATAAAAGAGTTAACCTGATCACCCCGGAGTTTCACAAACACTTCCCCGATGTTGAATCCCTTGCCGAAGCAGAACTGGATCAAATATTTCAATTGATTAAAAGCTGTTCTTACCCCAATAACAAAGCCAAACATCTCCTGGGGATGGCCCGCATGCTTGTGGAAAAATTCAATGGAATTGTTCCAGATTCAATGGAAGAGCTTCAACAGCTTCCAGGTGTTGGAAGGAAAACAGCCAATGTGATCCTTTCTGTGGCTTTCCAGAAACCAGCCATGGCTGTTGATACTCATGTATTCAGGGTAGCTGCACGCATCGGACTAACCACCAGGGCAAAAAACCCTTATGAGGCTGAAATGCAGCTGATCCGGCACATCCCGGAAGAGCAGATTCCAGTGGCTCACCACTGGTTGATCCTGCATGGACGGTATGTGTGCCAGGCGAGAAAACCCAGGTGTAGTCAGTGTGGAATCAACCACCTATGCAGCTACAATGGAAAAAAAAGGAAACCAAAATAGCGCTTATTACGTACATTTTATGAACCTGTAAGGTACCATAATGCGGAGTATCACTATAAACCTCTTACTATTCCTGCTTCTTTTCGCAGGTATTTCGGCTTCTACCCCATCGTTTGATTTCACTTCGGGCAGACATAACAATGTTTGCAAGGTGCTGAAGAATGATGTGTTACTCTATTTTGTTTTTGTAGACACCCGAACCACGTCTCCCTGGAGTGAGTTTGATATCCTTACAACCATTGACTCCATCAAGGTGGCAGCAAGATGGATTGAATCCCAGGCCCGGGAGTACGATATTTCTCTGAATGTTAAAACTGACTATTACATAGGTGATGAATTTACCACCATCCAGCGCAATCTTCCCAGGAGTAGCGTAAAGGAGACCCTGGAAGACCAGAACCTGATCAAAGGGATGGAATCGTTAAACCGTTGGGGTGATTATATAGCTAAGATCATCGGTGAGTCTATATATATCAAAGAGAAAGATGGCATCCCATCACAAAAGAAGCCCAACACCAAGGAGAGGCTCATAGCTTTCCTCAGGGATGAATATCAGGTTGAGAGTGTGGCCTTGCTCCTCATGGTTAACAACTACTTCAGGTCTGATATCTCCCTTGCTATCAATACGCTGCATAATGATGACGTTGAGTTTTCGGTAGTGAGTTATAAATATCCGTCGGAGATTGCCCATAGCTTCCTTCACTTGTATGGTGCTGCCGATCTTTATGAAAGCCATTTTCGAAGAAGCAGCCGGAAAATCAGGTTGGCCAACCAGGCCTTTCCGGACGATATCATGTCCGATGTGTATGCCCGCCCCTTGAATGGATTGGAGATTGGTGACTTTACCAGGTATATGATTGGTTGGACAGAGGAACTTGAAAACGAATATGAAACCTTACTTACAGAAAGGTTCTCAGTTTTTAGATAACTATTTGAATATCTTATATATAACAACTTTTATATGGTTCAGCAACCTTTTTGTAATTCAAAAAAAAATACTATTTTTACTTCATAAGAAAGCTTCTAACTGAAAGAACAACCCTGTAATACTTGCACAGATTTTGCATAGTGATTCAATTAACCCAGTGAATTAAATAACCAACCCATGAACCGAAACTTAATATTATCCGGTAGAGTCTCCCTTCTTCTGTTTGTTTTTCTCGGATTCATTCTGACTGGATGTAACCGCGGAACAAAAAGTGAAGGTGAAGGTTCCGGTGATTTTGAAGCCACAGGTAGCCTTGATACGGAAACACAGGAGCAACTGAACACTGCCAAGCGGATTTTCTATTCCCTTCCCTCTCCTCTTGAAACGGCAATGCTTATAAAAAACGCAGGAGCAGAATACAACGAGGGACTCATGAACCCTACGGAGAATACATCAAAATATATCACTTCCAAAAGCAAAGCACTTAACCTTGGGATCTACTCTACCGACTTAAGTTATGCAAGCCTGTTTGATCAAGCTCAGGCAACGCTCAATTATATTGAAGCAGCAAAAGAGATGGCAGATGGGTTAAATATTCTGGATGCCATCAATGAGGAGACTATCCAGCGACTGGAGGACCATATTAACAACCGCGACGTAATCATTGATATCATTTCAGAAACGTTAATGAACTCAAGTTCCTTCCTCAAGGAGAACGGGCTTGAAGCAACTGCATCAGTGATCCTGGTCGGAGGTTGGGTAGAAGGTCTGTATATCGCAACCAACCTGGTGAATGAGAAGGAATTGGGAAGTAAAATGGTTGAAAGGATCGTGGATCAAAAGCTTTCTCTCGACATCATGGTAAAACTCCTTGAGTCCTCACCAGATGACGAGGATGCCATGGCAATCTTGGAAGATGTGAAAGTACTAAAGACAATCTTTGATAAGATCACCATCAAACAAGGTG
This sequence comes from Bacteroidota bacterium, assembly GCA_039714655.1. Classification (GTDB taxonomy): domain Bacteria; phylum Bacteroidota; class Bacteroidia; order Bacteroidales. The sequence goes on along the minus strand of JBDLIX010000033.1, from coordinate 10,879 downwards.
ATGTCACAGCCGTTGAAGATCCGGATACTAATGTCACCACGCTTAAATCGGAATCCTCCATTGATATCACTCAGAAAGTGTTCAATGAATTGAAATCCAAAGTTATAGAAATCAGAACTAGCTATATATCCTAACACAATATACCATGACTAAGAAAGGCATACTCTTAATATCCCTGGTTGCTTGCATGCTAACACTGCCTATGGCAATGAACGCCCAGTGCAAACAATTCGCCAAAAACACCTGTAAAGCCGGACTGGACCCTTATCAACATGACGGTAACTACCATGCTGCATTGTTAATTGAGGGTGAGGAAGCGGAGCTTTATAAGACATTCTATTCAGACAGAAACTACAGGATCGGGATTTGTGGAGCAAATAACCTGGGCCCCATAGAATTCAAGGTTGTCGATACCAGGAATGGAAAGGTGCTCTACGACAATAGCCTGAAAGATTTCGAATGGAAATGGGATTTCAAATTGGAGTCGAGTCAGCAATTAAAAATCACGGTAAAAGTGCCGGTTCCCACCGGAAATGTGGATGAACCGGAAGAGGGCTGTGTAGCCATCATGTTTGGTTCACTTGACGATTAGTTCTATTGTAATTAAGATCGAGAATAATTAAGCCTATATAGGGTTGTTCGCGTTTGCGGACAACCTTTTTTTTTTAATTTAGCACACTGTTACTCCATTAACACTATGATATTATACGAATCACTAACCTTTGATCACTGATCACAAGAAACCAAAAAACAGAGATCTTTTTAGTCAGGCATTGGTATTGAATTTAGCATTTGCTTAAATGTCAATGTTGTTAGTGCTTTTTTTGTCATACCAATGAAGCAATAAATAATACACGATTATAAACCCCTAAAAACTAAAAAAAAACTATGGATCACGGACCAGCAGTAGAACTCGGTGTAGATCATGCAGCGAAAAGAAAAACAAGGCTTGGCATATGGATGTTCGTTTTGTATACCATTGTATATGGAATATTTGTAGCCATTGGTGTAGCTAATTATGAAGCAATGAGTACTATAGTTTTCTTAGATCTCAACCTTGCTGTAACATACGGCTTCGGATTAATTGTTTTGGCCATCATTTTAGGGCTGATTTACAATTGGAGATGTACTAAGATTGAAAATGAAATGAATAAGGAGGACTAAGAGATGATTTACGGAGTATCATATTTAGCTATAGCATTATTTGTTGTTTTTGTATTGATTGTACTGGGATTGTCATTTTACTTTGGCTCAAAAACTAAATCTGCCAGCAGTTATTTTGCTGCCGGAGGTACAATTCACTGGGGTATAAATGGAATAGCCTTTGCCGGTGATTATCTGTCCGCAGCCTCTTTTCTGGGTATTTGCGGGATGATTGCTTTTGTAGGCTATGATGGATTCCTCTATTCAATAGGTTACCTTGCAGGTTGGGTTGTAGCACTTTTCCTTGTGGCCGAACCCATGAAGCGTTTGGGAAAATACACCTTCACGGATGCCCTGGATTCAAAATTTAATTCTAAAGCCATTCAGCTTACAGCTGCCATTAGCACATTGATTGTTTCCATATTTTACCTGATCCCCCAGATGGTAGGTGCCGGTACCCTCGTGGAACCTCTGCTTGGGCTTGACCACTGGGTTGGGGTAGTTATTGTAGGCGCAGTCGTGATTTTTATTGTTGCAACGGCAGGCATGACATCGACCACCTACGTTCAGTTTATTAAAGGGGGATTGCTGATCATTTTCTCTACAGTTCTTGCCATATATATTTTCAACAACGGATTAGACCTTAATCCGGAACATAAAAATCAAGAGTATATTCAGCCAATGACATTAACAGCCAATGATATGCAGGGCTTTACTTTGGTTTCAAATGTTGATGTTAAGGATGTTTCCTTTGTAAAAATGGAAAAAGAGGGCATTTATCGCTGGTTTACCAATAGTGGCGATAACTTCGAGGAGGCCATGACTGTCACAAAAACAAGTGATGGGGTAAAATTATACAATGGTGCACCAAAAGTTGAAGGAAAATTCTATCAGGTAGGTAACATGGTTACAATTATTAAGGATGGAGAGGAAGTTGAATCAACCGGGAAGGTAGGTCCTATAAAATTTTTGAGCGTCATTAATTCAAGCGAAGTTGCACGCTATGTAAAAGTTCTGTTTGATGATGGTAATAATGAAGTTACTGCCTATGTTAAGACAGTAACCCCCGGCAAGGAGATGCTGATTCCCGGGTTGAAATTTAAGATTGGGAAAGGTGCTACACCATTGTCAAAATTGAATTTCATATCTCTTATGCTTGCTTTATTCCTTGGTACAGCTTCACTACCCCATATCCTTATCCGTTATTACACGGTCCCCAGTCAGCGCGATGCCAGGAAATCCACCATTGTTGCAATTGCTGCCATTGGGTTTTTCTATGTTCTTACCATGTTTATGGGATTGGGTGCTGCCACGAATGGTGTATTAAACCTGGAAGACGGAAATATGTCAGCCCCACTATTAGCCAAAGCTTTTGGTGTTGGATTATTTGCCATTATATCAGCCATAGCTTTTGCTACCATCCTGGGAACCGTTAGTGGCCTTATTGTTGCTTCATCCGGCGCAATTGCCCACGATCTGGTTGACAGATATTTGGGTAAACAACTTTCTGATAAGGCAAAAGTGAAAGCGGGGAAAATTGCTGCAGCCTGCGTGGGTATTGTGGCTATTATTCTGGGAATACTATTTAAAGGGATGAATGTTTCTTTCCTTGTTGGTTGGGCTTTTGCTGTTGCAGCTTCTGCAAACCTGCCGGCAATATTAATGTTGCTGTTCTGGAAAAAGACGACTGCAAAAGGTATTGCTTCGTCAATTATTGTTGGTATTGTAAGTGCCCTTGGTATTATTATAACGGGGCCCTCAATAAGTAAGCAATTTTTCAGGACCGAAGGATTGCACGGCCTGGATTCACCGGCAATAATCTCCTTTACACTGGCATTGCTTACACTTGTTGTTGTGTCGTTGGCAACACAGAAAGATAACCATAAGTTAGCCGCAAAAGGAAGTACTTGATAAAAATGGAATAGATATAAATGACAAAGCCATTTTTAACTTTCTTTCTATACAAGCCTGGAACTGGTGTACCGTCACAAGGGATAACATAAAGAGTCGGTGCACCATAATGAGAAAGCTCTGGGTTATGGGACAGGGACCTGGATGCTGAAAATAACCTGAACAGATTACTGAATAGAGATATAAAAAAGAGAAATAATCCAAAAACTCTTTCCCCAGGACCGGGAAGGATGATTTTAGTAAAACTGCAATCGAATGAAACGGACACTTATTATCGCATATATAATGTATGCGGGCTTAATGCTATTTGGACAAGACGATTCCAGCATTGGAATCAAATTCTCCGGTTATATAAAAAACGATTTCTTCGTTGATTCACGTCAAACCATTTGTGCACGTGAAGGTCATTTTCTCCTCTGGCCCGCGCCTGAAAAACTGGATGTAAATGGAAATGATATCAATTCACAATCCACCTATAACATGCTTGCCATTCAATCCAGGCTGTCGGGGAAAATAACTGGTCCGGATGCATTTGGGGCTAAGACATCGGGATTGCTTGAAGGTGATTTCTTTGCTCAGGCAAACGACAATATCAACCTGTTCAGGATGCGACATGCCTATGTTAAATTGAACTGGCCTCATATGGAAGCACTGGCAGGCTATACATGGAATCCCCTGTTTGTAACGGACTGTTTTCCAGGTACCGTCTCTTTCAATACCGGTGCTCCCATTCAATCATTTGCCAGGAATCCACAACTCAGGTTCACATACACTGCCGGCAACCTGAAGATCCTTGCCGCAGCACTGTCACAAATAGACTACACAACACGGGGTGTAGACGGACCAAATTGTAAATACCTTCGGAATTCCACAACTCCTGACATGCATCTACAACTGCACTATGGCACAAAAAATCCAGATTCAGGCAGTGGGTTTATCGCAGGCGGAGGTGTAGCTTATAAGTCCATTGTCCCTCGCCTGGAAAGCGAAATTGCTCCTGATGAGATCTATCAGGTTGACGAATTGCTCCACGGCATTACAGCCATTGCATTCACAAAAGTAACCACGGGTATTGTTACCATCAAGGCACAGGCCCGTTACGGGGAAAATATCTCTGACGTACTGGCAATCAGCGGATACGGCGTAAAAGATATTGTTGACCCTGTCACAGGTGAGCAGTCTTACACACCATTGAAGAGCATGGCCTACTGGGGAGAGATTCATACCAATGGTAACCCACAGATAGGAGTATTCGCAGGTATAGTTACCAATACCGGTACCAAAGAGGCCATGTCTGATCCGGGTAATGCAGTATACGGACTTGCCACAGACATTCACTCGTTGTACAGGATTGCTCCCCGGATTGTCTATAACTCAGGTAAAGTAAGACTGGCACTGGAGATGGAGTACACACAGGCATCATACGGCGCTGATTACAATGAATTCTATCTGCCCGGCCAGACAATACCGGTTGGAAACCTGAGGGGTTTGCTTGCAGTATACTATTTTTTCTAGTTGAGTTTGGGATAAAGATAGGTTCCGGTATGGGTCTCCTTTACAGGAATATCTTCCGGAACCCCTTCAAATAGGACCTTTCCACCCTGATCTCCTCCTTCAGGCCCCAGGTCTATGATCCAGTCAGCAACCTTGATCACCTCTAAATTGTGCTCTATCACAAGGACTGTATGCCCTTTCTCAAGCAGTGACTCAAAAGAGGCCAGTAACAATGAAATATCATGCATATGCAAGCCGGTGGTGGGCTCATCAAAAATGAAAAACACCTTCTCTTCATCCGATTCTTTGCTTAGAAAATAAGCCAGTTTAATTCGCTGACTCTCACCCCCACTCAATGTGCTTGAGGACTGACCCAGCTTCACATATCCAAGACCAACCTGCTGGAGAGGCCCCAGCTTCCTGACAATTCTTTTCTCAGTGGAATTTTGCGACTCACTGAAAAACTCAATGGCTTCATTGATGGTCATCTCAAGCAGATCGAAAATGCTCTTACCGTTGTAGGTGACATGAAGGATCTCCTCTTTGAAACGCTTACCATGACAGCTGTCGCAAATAAGCCTTACATCGGCCATGAATTGCATTTCCACCTTGATCTCACCCTCTCCCTGGCACTCATCGCACCTACCACCATCGATGTTAAAAGAGAAATGAGAAGCTTTGTAACCATTGATTTTCGATGCCTGTTGGGCGGCATACAATTTGCGAATTTCATCGAATGCTTTCAGGTAGGTGACCGGATTGGATCGGGAGGATTTTCCAATGGGATTCTGGTCCACAAACTCAACCCGATCCACAAGGTGCAGATCCCCTCCCAGGAGGTCATGTTTTCCTGGCTTTTCCCCGGTACCATTCAATTGCTTATTGAGTGCCGGAAATAGGATCGAACGCACCAGACTGGATTTACCCGAACCGCTCACCCCGGTTACTACGGCCAACACATTCAATGGAAACTTCACATCAATTCCTGTCAGGTTGTTCTCACGGGCGCCTTTTAATTCTATATAATTGCTCCATTTTCGTCTTGTGGAAGGTACCGGTATTTTATCTAATCCTTTCATGTACCTGGCTGTGAGACTTTTTCCATCCTTTAAGAGTGCGCTGTGATTCCCCTGAAACACTACTTCACCACCATGTCTTCCAGCCATGGGTCCCATGTCAATTACATGGTCAGCAGATCGGATGATCTCCTCATCATGCTCCACAATCACCACTGTATTACCCAGTTGCTGAAGCTCCCTGAGCACACCAATCAGCTGATCCGTATCCCGGGAGTGCAAGCCAATGCTGGGTTCATCCAGAATATAAAGTGAACCAACCAGGCTACTCCCCAGGGAGGTGGCCAGGTTGATGCGCTGACTCTCTCCACCTGACAGGGTCGATGACAATCGATTCAGTGTGAGGTATCCAAGACCCACACTGGTCATGAAGTGTAACCTGCTATTAATCTCCTTTGTCAGTCGATTGGAGATTTCAATATCCTTTTTGTTAATTCTCAGGTTTCCAAAGAATCGCTCCAATTCGGATACCGGGATTTTCACCAGGTCGCTAATGGTCTTTCCTCCCACCTTCACATAGCCGGCCTCCTTTCGCAATCGGCTCCCACCACATTCGTGACAGATCGTCTTTCCCCGGTAGCGCGACAACATAACCCTGTATTGTATCTTATATTTCTTCTCTTCCAAATAACTGAAGAAGCGATTCAGTCCCTTAAACTGTCTGTTCCCTTTCCATATCAGGTTGCGCTGCTCTTCGGTTAACTGATAATAAGGTGTGTGGATGGGAAAGTCGAGAAGATCTGCTTTCAATACCAGGCGATCCTTCCATTTTTTCATCTTCTCCCCTCTCCAACATACAATGGCATCGTCATACACCGAAAGGCGTTTATCGGGTACAACCAGGTCCTCATCAATACCCATGACTTTTCCATAACCCTCACAAACCGGACAGGCACCCACAGGATTGTTAAAACTGAAAAGGTGCTCCGATGGCTCCTCGAATTCCATACCATCGGATTCAAAACGGGTGGAAAACTCCTCGGTATTCCCGGAAACAGGATCCCAGATAATGCAATGACCATGTCCCATCTGCAGGGCTGTCTGAACTGAGTCACCAAACCTGCTCACCGATTCATCATCCTTCTGTACTACGATCCTGTCCACCACCAACTTAAGCAGGAATTGTTCAGGTTTGTTTTCCCCAGTCTTCAATTCATCCAGTGAAACAATCTTGTTATCCACCATGGCTCGGGTCATTCCCTGCTGAATGAAAATGTCCAACTGGTAATTAAGATCCTTTTCAGCATTCAGACATACCGTGGAAAGGATTACCAGCTTTATCCCTTTTTCCTGATCCAGGATATGATCCACCACATCGGTCACCGAGTGCCTCTTTACCAGTTTCCCGGTAACCGGAGAGTAGGTTCTCCCAATCCTGGCAAACAGGAGCTTAATGTAATCGTAGATCTCGGTAGAAGTTCCTACTGTTGATCGGGGATTTCGGGTATTTACCCTTTGTTCCAGCGCCACTGCCGGCGGAATGCCATGGATAAAATCCACATCGGGTTTGTTAATGCGACCCAGGAATTGCCTGGCATAAGCCGAAAGGCTCTCCACATAGCGCCGCTGACCTTCTGCATAGAGTGTATCAAAGGCCAGGGAGGATTTACCCGAACCGGAGAGTCCCGTAATCACAACCATTTCATCGCGTGGGATACGAAGATCAACGTTTTTCAGGTTGTGGACCCGGGCACCTTTGATATGTATTTCCTGCTCGTTGATAGCTGGCATAATAATTGCGCTAAAATACTATATTTTGTTATAACAATATTTTTTCTTTAATTGCAGACGCTAATAATTAAATATCCCGCCTATAGGAACACCTTTACGCTTAACCAACAGGAACGAAAGTTTTGAAAGAGAGTTTAGTGAACGACCAGGATTTGGTTCAAGCATATATCAAAGGTGATCAGTCAGCCATTGAGATCTTAATTAACCGGCACCGGAGCAAGGTGTATACATATATATTGCTTACCATCAAGAATCAGCCATTGGCTGAAGATCTATTTCAAGAGACCTTTATAAAAGTAATCCAGTCGCTGCGTGCTGGCAAATACAGGGACAATGGACGGTTTTTATCATGGGTGATCCGCATTGCACATAACCTGATTATCGACCATTTCAGAAAAGAGAAACAGATGAACTCGGTCTCTAACGATGCATCTGAGATTGATCTGTTTAACAGCAAGAAGCTATCCGATAGTAATATTGAGGAGCTGATTGTCGACAGTCAGATCAAGGCCGAAATACGTATTTTGATCAATGAACTCCCGGATGACCAGAGAGAGGTAGTTCTTCTCAGGCATTATGGTGGACTCAGTTTCAAAGAGATAGCCGACCAGACCGATGTGAGTATCAATACAGCTCTAGGTCGCATGCGCTATGCTCTGATTAATCTCAGAAAACTGATCAAGGAAAAGGACCTTTCTCTTACGGTTTATTAAGGTTTATTAAGATTCTTTTACAATCTTTTACAATAAATAATTTTGTTAGGCGTTTTATTACTGAAAACCTAACATAATTGCCTATGGTAAAAGTATCTACCCTATTCTTCCGGGTGGATGAATTTGATGAATCAAACGTTTCATCCCACATCCCGGACTTACTGGATCAATACACAGAGGATCAATTCCTGCAAAAATTGCTGGAGCCACTGTTAATGGATCCGGGTGAAAAATTAGTACAAAAAGTACTGGAAAAAATCTAACCAGAAAGGCTGTCTCTACGACGGCCTTTTTTTTGTTCTCAGGAATTCTCAACCGCCACTTAAATTAGCTACGCTGTGAAGTAAAATATGCCACTGTGAGGTTGTATACTATTGGATTAACTGTACTGCGGCACACAGGTATACCGCTGCAGTCTCGGTCCTGAGCCTGGATTGTCCCAGGTGAAAAGGTGCATACCCTGCATGAAGGGCCAATGCAACCTCCTCCTTGGTGAAATCTCCTTCCGGGCCCACAAGCAGGGTATAGTGATCGGAACGGTCCAGTTCAGCAAATCCCCTCCGATCGGTTGAATAACAGTGGGCAATTCCCTTGGTACCCACAATATCTTGTTCTATAAACTCCTCCAGATTGACCGGATCATGGAGGATAGGCATAAATGCTTTCAGCGACTGTTTCATGGCTGAGATAAGGATACGCTCCAGCCGTTCCATTTTCAATTTTTTTCGTTCGGACCTGTGGCAGATTAAAGGAGTGATTTCGGTAATGCCTATCTCGGTTGACTTTTCCAAAAACCATTCAAAACGTTCCATATTCTTGGTGGGTGAGACAGCAATGTGTAAATTGTATGAAAGCGGCTGATAATCACGCGTATGCGATAGAATCTTTAGCTGGCAACGCTTGGGGTGATCCTCCTTAATAACAGCCTCATACCAGCCTCCCCTGCCATCCACAAGTACGACCCTGTCTCCTATTCCAAGACGTAGCACCCGTACTGAATGCTTCGACTCCTTCTCGTCAAGTACAAATGTATCTCCCTCGATATGGGGGCTGTAAAACAAGTTCATTACAAAAATTTGAACCTAAAATTACTACATTTATTGTAACGGTTTAGTTTATATGTCATATCAACGTCTTCTGGTTTGCCAACGTTTATTGCAAGAAGACTTCGTATTCTCTTAATATTTCTATGTATGTTGTCTTTTGCTTGCTAATGGTAATGGTATCGCCCGCCATGGCCATAATTATAAACCTGATTTAATCCTATTAGTAATATTCCGATGCCATTTCACATCATTCCAAATTCCAGGAAATTGTGGGTGCGTAAAGTTTGATGTACATATAAATTTAAAACCGTGCTTCACGGATAAATCCGCGCAGATATCTCCGGCTTCTTTTATAAATTTCCAGTCGAGTGACGGGTGTTCATTCCAGCTAATTGCCCCCCAGCCTTCGGTATTGCCACATACCAGGTTATGTTTTTTTGAAACATCAGCCCTTAGCCAAAGCTCGCCATCAGCCCACGAAATAAGTGCTTGTTTGTTCTGCTGCCAGTAGGCTTGCATCTCTTTATAGGTTCTTTCAAAGAGCAAATCATTTTTCATGGAATGAATGCCCTGCCAATAATTGGTTGAAACAGCAAAATCGAGATTATTCACAAACCAAAGGTGGGTGTCTAAAACAAAAAATTCAGAAAAATCCATTACTTGCCATGGAGTACCCGGGTTCATTGTTAGTGATGCGAAAAAATCGAGATTAGGCCACTTGGCCTTTAACTGTTTAATGGCATTTGTCATAAATGATTTGTAGAAAGTTTCCTGAGTAGGGGTGTGAAATACTTCATCGGTTTTAGCATTACCGACATCGGGAATATTCGCATCAGGGTTTGATTTCGCAACTACTTTTTGCTCGACAATCCGTTTCAATTCATTCTTTAGCCATTCAAAGCCATGCCAAAGCGGGTATTCATTGAGCAGATCCACATAAAGGCTGCCTTCCAACAGATTATGGTTGTCAAGGAATTGCAGCGTTTCGTCCCACACACGTACAAAGCCATCCAACCCTTCAATTGTTTTGCAACGTCCGGTTTCGTGATCCAACATCCAGGTAGATAATCCTACATGGATACCCCTTTCTTTGCATTTGGGCAAAAACTCTAGGAGGGCTTCCCGTGGACGGGAATACGTGGAATATTGATTGCCCCACAAGGCAGGCCGCCAATTGTCTTTTGGATGGTAAAATTCTTCCTGCACTTTGCCTTCGTTATCTGCAGCCACCAAATGTGGGAAGCAATCCATACGGATGGCATTGTAACCTCTCTCGGCCAGTTCATCCAATACTTTGTCCCAGTTTTCGAACGAACCCAACCTGTGATGGCGGAACAACCAGCTAAAATCCCACATGGCAATGGCCACTGGTTTTGTAAGCTGGGTGATGCGGGTTGGCGCAAAAGGTTTTTTAGTATTGCAGGCTACAAGTGGCACAGCTGCCAGTGTACTTGCTGCCAGGCTCGATTTTATGAATTTGCGTCGTTCCATTTTCTTAATATTAGCAGTTTACGCCATATCTCTTATATGCGGTGTTGTGTGCTGTTTACTCTATTCTTAATGTTCTGCAATCAAATCCGCCAGGTCGTAATATTTGTATTTCATCTGCTTTTGTTACCTGAATCTGAATTGAATCTTTCGGGTTTAATTGAGGTAACAATACTTTATCGATCTCTTCTGAATTTTTAAAAGCAACAAGGGAATAATCTTTAACCGTATAGAATGGAATGGTGTTTTTGCATGAAACCAAAAGAGAAAGGTTATT
>JBDLIX010000032.1:0-39792 GCA_039714655.1 Bacteroidota bacterium | reverse complement strand
AGATTTTCCCCTATTGCAATTGCTAGAATCAATGAAGCTGGGAAAGGAGCAAAATGAGATGATCCTGTTCAGGAACGCTCTCAGGGTATTGGATTGAATTACGCTCGCGCATTAGCTCCGCTGAGCTCGTAAACTCGGTTCCCCGTAGCTTGCTGCGGGATTAGCGAGCACAAATAAAATTAGCAATCAATCGAAGATTGACTTCGTCGAGCTAAAGGTTCCTCGGAGCAAGCTCCGAGGAGCTTCAATCCTTTTATCGAAATCATCGGTACAAGTCGTATGCCTGTTTTACTATCATTGTCCAGGAATTTTTGAAATTCACCCAGATTATCCGTAATTTTCGTGTAAGGAAACTTCAATTATGAAGCTTACTGCCCCGACAAATAGTGAATTGTCAGATCTGAGTGATGGTCAGCTTTGGAATGAGCTTAAAAAAGGTAATCCTGATGTACTTAATATTTTTTTCCGCATTTACTATAACGACTTATATTTTTACGGCACCAAATTAGTAAAGGATAAAAATCTCATCATTGATACTATTCAGGATGTTTTCTCAAACTTATGGGAGGGTAAAGAGAAACTATCTGATGTTCAATATATCAAGGCATATTTGTTTAAAATATTCCGAAATAGATTACTTAAAGCTTCTCAAAAAAATATAATTCTCTTCCCATTAAAAGATAGCAGGGAACTTCCCGAAAAGGAGTTGATTATATCACATGAAGATATGATCATTGAACAGGAAATCAAATCACAAATTTCGAAAACAATTCATATTGTACTCGAAGAGTTGACCGAAAAACAAAAAGAGATCATCTACTTAAGGTTTTATTGTAATCTGTCAAATACAGAAATCAGCCAAACCTTATCCATTAATAAGCAATCGGTTTCCAATTTGCTAAACAGAGCACTCAATACATTTCGTAAAAAATTAAACAACAGCGATCTGTCACTTGTCATTTCTTCTTCTTATCCAGCTCCTGAATAATTACCTGTAAAAGTGATATTTTCTGAAGTTTTTCATTTTTATTGAGTATACATTCGACTTATTGTACTCATACTAATATAAAGTGTATTTTTTATGAGAGATTTTTCAACCTACAAGTTTGAAGATTATATTAGTGACACCTCTTTTTTTAATTATGCACAAGGATTAGAACCCGAAGATATTAGGTTTTGGAAAGAGTGGCTGGCAAAGAATCAGGGGAATCAAAAAACTGCAGAAGAAGCAAGAATCTTTATTATCCATTTTGTTCCGGAAAGGAGCATATTACCAGATAGATTTATTGATAATGAATGGAATCGCTTAGATAATAAATTAGGTCTGAGTAAAAAGAGAGTCTCCGCTTCAAACAAGCCAGGCGTAAAAATTAGAGTATGGCATTATGCGGCGGCCATCGCACTTCTTATCTCAGTATTAGGTGCTTTCTTCACCGGCTCCATTTTTAATCAGGATGATCTGATCTCTGTGAATGAAATTGTTGTTCCCAAAGGACAGATCAAGAATATTCTGTTACCTGATGAAACGCTTGTTTTTTTAAATTCTGACACAAAACTAAGTTATAACGGTAACTTTGGAAAGAAAAACAGGGAGGTAACTCTTGAAGGGGAGGCCTATTTTGATGTAAAACACCATCCCAGCAAACCATTCATTGTACATACTTGTGAAAACGAGATAAAAGTCCTTGGTACTGCTTTTAATGTAAAAGCTTACCCTGACAGGAACATTCACAGGGTCAGCCTTGAAAGAGGCAAGGTAATGATCTCTGATCAATATCTGGAGTCTTATGCGCTAAGCCCAAATCAAACATATCTTCTTATACGGGATACCAGATCTGCTAAAACTTTTAAGACTGACAATGTAGAGGATTATTCCTCCTGGACTCAAGGGAAGATCATCCTCAGGAATCATCGATTCAGTGATATCGCTAAAGATCTTGAACGATCACATAAAGTAATTATTGATATACAAGACAAGCAAATCCTGGATACCCGGTATACCGGTGAATTTTCCAGGGATGACAATATCCGAACGATCATGGAAATCATCAGTCTGACATCACATTTTAAATTTGAGATAGCCCGGGATACGATCATCATCAAATAGCATTTGTAAACGAAAACCGAATCAAATGAGAGCTGATCACCATTCTTCACATTTACCATTCAAATACCTGATCATCTTACATCTTGTCTTTTGTTTTCTTTCCACTTCAGAAGTGGCACGATCTCAGGACCTCAGTTCGTCAATATCACTCATTGAATTGTTTCAATACATTGAGGATCAAACCGATTATAGCGTATTTTACCAGAATGATCAGTTTGACCTGAGCAAAAAAGTCTCCTTTAATTCCCAACAGACAGATGTTGACAATATTCTGGCTCTTGCATTGAGCGATCTGGAACTAAGCTATAAATATGTTGACAAGCACATTGTCATTATTCCCCAGACAACTGTGAATGAACCACTCCAGGAATTTGTAATCACCGGGAATGTGACAGACGAAAGTGGTGAAACGCTTATTGGGGTATCCATTAGTCTGAAAGGAACCACCACAGGCACAATCACCGATCTTGACGGAAATTATACGATTGAGGTAACTGACATGAACGAGGTTCTGGTTTTTTCATATGTGGGGTATGAAACCATTGAAGAACCTGTGAATGGTCGAACAGAAATCAATGTAACGATGTACGTTAGTGCTGTGACCATGGATGAAGTAGTGGTGATCGGATATGGCACTAAAAAGCAAGGCGACATCATAGGATCGGTCTCTGTCATTAAATCGGAGGAGTTGGCAGGCTTACCTGTGCCCACTATTGATCAGGCTCTTCAGGGCAAAGCTACAGGCGTAAAAGTAACACAGTTTTCTGGTGCTCCGGGTGAAGGTGTGGTGGTTCGTGTTAGAGGGATCGGAACGATTAATGACAACGATCCCCTGTATATAGTTGATGGTATACCTACCAAAGATGCTTTCAATGCACTCTCGCCTTCAGATATTGAGTCAATCTCAATTCTAAAAGATGCATCAGCTGCCTCAATATACGGAGCAAGGGCAGCAAACGGCGTGATATTGATTACTACTAAAAAAGGGGAGAAGGGTGCACCCCGAATCAACTACTCCATGTATACCGGTGTACAGAGTGCTTACAATTTAACTGAAATGACCAACAGGGATCAGTATGTTGAGCTCTATAATGAAGCTGCTGTGGCTGATGGCCGGACGATCATTGATCAGGCAATGGTCGACACTTTACCGGATACCGATTGGTGGGAAGAGATTTTCAGGCCGGCTGTGCTGACAAACCACCACCTGACTGTAAGCGGAGGAACCGAATCCACCAATTATCTGATCTCGGGAAATTATTTTAAACAGGATGGGATCATACTGAATTCAGGATATGACCGGTATTCCATAAAAACCAGTATTAATACAGCACTTTCGAAGAGAATATCGATCGGCAGCAATATTAATCTTGCCAGGGGTTCCACTGATGTTGTCGGAAACTCAGGAGATGGTTTCAAGGGTAACGGAGGAAGCGTTGTTCGTTATGCATTCTTCAGAACCCCCATCTACCCGGTATACGATAATAGTGGTGAATATATTGACTACTATCCCATGCATGCGAATATTTTCGGAGATGGTTACAATCCTGTCGGCTTTGCTGAAAAATATGATTGGACCAGAATAGATAACCGTGTTTTCGGAAATGCATTTATCAACTGGCAGATAGCAGATGCGCTTGCTTTTAAAACTGATTACGGGATCGATTATAACATCATTGACGATAAAAGATTTAATGAAAACTGGGGGTACCAGGGAAGGATCAATAATCCCAATTCGATGACAGAATCATCGACATATATTGATATTCAAACCTGGAAGAATACCCTGACATTCGATAAGGAATTCAATGGAATGCACAGTCTGAATGTGATGTTGGGATCCGAATTGATCAGAAGCAATGCCAGTGGCCATTCAAGTTCTGCCCAAAAATTTCCCGATCAAATAGATAACCTGAGATACCTGAGTAACGGAACCACCAATGAGCGTGTCGATGGCTGGCAGGAAAACTGGGCACTATTTTCTCTGTTTGGACGGATAGCATATAAGTACAAAGAGAAATATTTGGCCGAAGTTGTTGTGCGCCGCGATGGTTCTTCCCGTTTTGGAAGCAATAATCCTTATGGAGTTTTTCCTGCTGCATCGCTGGGATGGAGGATAGATAATGAATCCTTTCTTGAAGGCAGCAAACTGATTTCTCATTTGAAATTACGCCTGAGCGCAGGTCAGCTCGGCAACCAGGAGATTGGTAATTACAGTTTTGCTTCGCTGATAACCAGTGGTGTTTATTATCCGTTCGGCAACAATATTGCATCAGGGTATTATCTGCAAAAACATGGCAATGAAAATCTCAAATGGGAGAGCCAGACGCAATACGATGCCGGAATTGATCTGGGTTTATTCAATAACAAAATATTTATCTACCTGGATTATTATAATAAACTCACCAATGATATGCTTGTGCAGGCACCTCTTCCTCCAAGCAGCGGAAGTGCTGAAGCATCATTTTTTAATGCAGGACAAGTAGAAAATAAGGGTGTTGAGTTTGAATTGAACTACAAACACAAAGTCAGTAAACTTAAGTACAATATAGGACTTGTATTTTCCCATTTCTCGAATGAAGTGCTGGAATTATATGGTGGGAATCCCATTCCGGCTGGCAGGATTGATAACGGGATTTATGCTACACTTACAGAAGTGGGATACCCGATCGGATCCTTTTATCTATATGAAATGGAGGGTATCTTCCAGGACGAAACTGAAATTACCGACCATGCCTTTCAGGGTAACAATATTCAGCCCGGCGATGTGATGTTCAAAGATCTCAGCGGACCGGACGGAGAGCCAGACGGAATCATTGATTCGCATGACAGGAATCATGTGGGTAGCCCATTTCCGGATTTCACCTATGGATTGACTAGCACACTGAATTATCTGAATTGGGATTTTTCATTTTTTATTGAGGGAATAAGCGGTAACGAAATTTACTGGCAGGCCGCACATGATATTGAGGGTTTTTACCGGGCCTTTAATTTGACATCCAGGGTTTATGATAATAGATGGACAGGACCGGAAACCAGCAACACCCAACCCCGAGTTTCCTGGTCAGGCTCTACAAATAACAAAAAACCCTCCACCCGCTTCCTTTTTGACGGTTCCTATGTGCGATTAAAGAACATCAATCTCGGTTATACATTTGGTGATCGTGTGACTGGAAAGATCCATGCCACCACACTGAAGGTATATGTAAGCGTGCAAAACTTAATCACATTCACCAATTATCCCGGTCTGGATCCTGAGATGCAAACCAGTGATAATGCAAAAGAAGAAGGAGACCTGGCTGTGGGTATCGATTGGGGCACCTATCCTTCAGCCAGGATCTTTAATATAGGGCTCAATATAGGTTTTTAAGGAAACACATCAGCGCCATGAAACAGATGAAACTTCACTTCATATTTATTACAGGTCTTTTATTGATTTTTACGGGTTGCGAGAAGTACCTTGACCAGCAACCCCAGGGAACCTATCCTGTATCAGCGTTTTTTAAAACTGAAGAGCATGCTAAACTGGCCATTACATCATGTTATGAGAGAATTTCTTTTTCGGATTCCAAAAACCGCTTGTGGGTATTTGCCGAAGTTGCCTCCGATGATGCTGTAAAAGGTGGATTCCCCGGAGATCAGGCTGATATTGGATTGATTGACGATTTTCAAATTTCCGCAGATAATGGAAATGGTGAAACTACCTGGATAATTTTTTATGAAGGAGTAGCACGGTGTAACCTGGTATTGAAACATGTACCAGGTATTGAGATGGACATGGCCCTGCAGGATAGGATCCTTGGTGAAGCATATTTCCTCAGGGGGTATTATTATTTTCAATTATGTAACATTTTCGGGAACATCCCTTTGATTCTGGAACCAAAAAATCCGGATGAAATGCAAGTACCCAATTCAACCCGGCAGGATGTATACCAGCAGGTTGAAAATGACTTTATTGAAGCAGTTAAATTTCTTGAATCTGCTTTGGACCTGGATCCGGGAGTTTATCCGGGTTCGGAAAAAGGCAGGGCAACTCCGGGGGCAGCCAAGGCAATGCTGGCAAAAACATACTTGTTTGAGGAAAAGTGGTCGGACGCATACACAAGCGCTCTTGAAGTGGAATCGTATGGTTACCAGTTATTGCCGGTTTATCAACATAATTTTAATGTAGCATATGAAAATAATAATGAATCTATTTTTGAGATCCAGCACCTCTCCGGCAAGAGTCCGGTCATGGGCAGCCGTTTAAACCAATGGCTGGCCCCGCGTGTCGATAACGGATATGGATTTGATGAACCTTCCCAGAGTTTTGTTGACGAATTTGAGCTAAGCACACCAGGAAGTATTTACGATCCCCGGTTGGACTATACCCTGGCACGCGATGGTAAGTTATGGTTTGACGATGTAAGCTATGATCCCTCCTGGTCATCCACAGGTTTCAATCAGAAGAAGTATCTCCAGCCGCTTTCAGAGATTTCAAAAAGCTACAAGGGAGATGCAAACCTGAATTTTTCAATTATTCGTTTTGCTGAAATACTGCTTATTCAGGCTGAAGCTTTATGCGAGTTAAACAGATGTGACGAAGCACTTGTTCCCCTGAACCAGGTAAGGACACGGGCAAGAGAGAGTTATTTATATGATGAAAACCTGGAAGGATACGGAACCATTCCGCTCGGACTATTGCCTGATGTTACCACCACTGATCAGGGAGCACTGAGAGATGCTATCCGTCACGAGCGCAGGGTTGAATTGGGATTTGAGTGTCAGAGATATTTTGACATTATCCGTTATGGAGAGACCTATGCTAACAATGCATTCAGTGACAAACCAAATTTTCTATACAATACCCATCAGGCGTTTCCTATTCCTCAATCAGAAATGGAAACTAACTTAAACCTGGATCAAAACAATGGCTATTAATCTTTCATTCATAATATATCAATATCATTGTTATTAACTAAATCTTCTTGATTATGAAAATTTTTACAACGATTGCAACAGTATTATTGATGACTTGCGCAAGTCTGTTTGCTCAAGTAGATCTTGAACTCGGCCTGGTTGCCTCTTATCCATTTAACGGTGATGCAACAGATGTTACCGGCAATGGAAATGACGGTGTAGTAACAGCCGGTTATGCCGAATGGGGCGGAGGAACCCCAACCTTGACAGCTGACCGTTTTGGGAATGCAGACAAGGCTTATTATTTTGACCAGGGCGGGAATATCGAAATCCCCTACTCAACGATTCTTAATCCCGGGATGATCTCTATGTCATGGTGGATCAAAATGGAAGAGAGAACAAATAACGATTACATGATCTCCCTGAACCGGTGGAATTGCTACAAGGTGAACCTGCAGGAAGCCGACAAGGTATTCTTTACTACAAAGGTTGAGGACCCTGATACTCCGGGCTCATTTATCTACAATGACCGCGATCATGCCGGTGATGGACTTCTGGCAGACACATGGTACCACCTTGCTGTATCATTTGGAGGCGGACATATGAAGTTTTACATTGATGGGGTACTGGTTAAGGACTGGGACGATGTTCCAAGTTCCAATATTGTGGATATCAGTGCTGATCCTGTTAATCTTATTTTAGGTCAGGAAAAGCCTACTTCAGTTTATGTGGATGAGACAGGTGACGGAGGATTTTTTAAAGGTACCATGGATGATTTCAGGTTCTATAACCGGGTCTTAACAGATGATGAGGTAATTGCACTTTATGAAATGGCTGATATGGACCTGGAAGAGGGCCTTGTTGCCTCTTATCCGTTTAACGGTGATGCCACAGATGTTACCGGCAATGGAAATGACGGTGTTGTAACAGCCGGTTATGCAGAATGGGGCGGTGGGACTCCGGTCCTGACAACAGACCGGGGTGGAACTGCAGATGCTGCTTATTATTTTGACCAGGGCGGAAACATCGAAATTCCCTACTCTACGATTCTTAATCCCGGAACACTCTCTATATCCTGGTGGATCTATATGGAAGATAGAACAAATAACGATTACATGATCTCCATGGACCGGTGGAATTGCTACAAGGTGAATCTGCAGGAAGCCGACAAGGTATTCTTTACTACAAAAGTTGATGATCCTGACACTCCGGGCTCATTTATCTACAATGACCGCGATCATGCCGGTGACGGTCTTTCGGCAGAAACATGGTATCATCTGGCTGTATCATTTGGCGGCGGACATATGAAATTTTACATTGATGGGGTACTGGTTAAGGACTGGGACGACGTTCCAAATGCCAGCATTGTGGATATCAGCGATGCTCCTGTTAATCTTATTTTAGGTCAGGAAAAGCCTACCTCAGCTTATGTAGATGAGACAGGTGACGGAGGATTTTTTAAAGGAAAAATGGATGATTTCAGGTTTTATAACCGTGTTTTATCAGACGATGAAGTCCTTGCTTTGTCTGAAATGGTTGTTTCTGTAAAAGGTCCGGCAGCGTTCAATACATCACCTGAATTATTACGGACTTATCCTAATCCATTCAGCTCAGAAACTACACTTGAATTTGATCAACAGAAACAGGGTTTAACTACACTAAGTGTGTATAATGCTGTTGGTCAGGAAATCGCTACCTTAATTTCTCAAAATCAAATGCCGGGGAATTATAGATACACTTGGAATGCCAGTAACTTGCCAAACGGAGTTTATTTCTGCCGGCTATTAGTTGATGGTGCTGTGCAAACGAAGAAACTTTATTTACTAAAATAAGGTAGTTCAACTTTTACAAAGTTCCCCTGGCAGCAGGGGAACTTTTTTATATAAGTATTATGTCAAGCAGGTTCAGATGGATGGTTGTAATGGTCATGATTACAGCGAGTGTGAATGCACAGCAAGTCAGTATTCCCCGCGTAGACCTGATGCCCGATTTGCCCCAACCCTACCTGATGCGTGACTGGAAGCGGGTCGCGCATGGTTATGATTCTCTTGTTTTTAATCAGAACCTGACCGGTGATTATCTGCCTCTGGTATTCTTTCGTTCGTCGAGTGTAAATTATCCGGCCCATTCCAGCTTTGGTTTGCATACAGCTGTTGGTACCTCCAACCCTTCTGCCGGAGAGGGTATTAATGTGATACCGGCAGTGGTGGGGGCCAGCCTGTCCGGGATCGATAAATCAGACCAGTTCGGGCAGAACTGGGTCCTCATGTGCGAGGAGTTTTTTAATAAACGACCCGAAGAGAACATCTATCTGAATCACCCTGTCTCTAAAAGCGGAAATGACTGGTGGTATGAAACCATGCCCAATCTGTTTTTCCTTCAATTGAATGACCTTTACCCGCTTCAGGGCGATTTCAGGAATCAGGTGAATATACTTGCGGATCAGTGGCTTGCTGCCACTTCAACCATGGGTGGCAGTGC
This sequence comes from Bacteroidota bacterium, assembly GCA_039714655.1. Classification (GTDB taxonomy): domain Bacteria; phylum Bacteroidota; class Bacteroidia; order Bacteroidales. The sequence goes on along the minus strand of JBDLIX010000032.1, from coordinate 30,305 downwards.
TACACCCTGGACGGTACCCGATATGAATTACAGGGCCTGGAAAATGTCAACCATGACTCCCCTTGAAACGGGAGTGAAAGAGCCCGAAGCAGCCGGGGCTATTGCCTGGATCCTCTACAACGCCTACAGGATCACAGGAAAGCGAAAATACCTTAGCGGGGCAGAATGGAACCTAGAGTTCCTGGATGCATATCCCGGAAATCCTTCCTATGAACTTCAGCTGCCTTATGGCGTGTATGCAGCTGCCAGGTTAAATGCGGAGATTGGAACCAGGTACGATGTTGAAAAGATGATCAACTGGTGCTTTAATCGAGGAGAACTTCGCGGATGGGGTACCATTGTGGGGAAATGGGGAGCGTATGATTGTTCCGGTCTGATTGGTGAAGCCAACGATAATGGCAACGATTATGCCTTTTCCATGAATGGCTATGAACATGCGGGAGCACTGGTCCCCATGGTGCGCTACGATGACCGGTTTGCCACCGCCATTGCCAAATGGGTCCTGAACCTGGCCAATGCTTCCAGGCTCTTCTTCCCCAATTATCTGCCCGATGATATGCAGGATAATGAGGATTGGGCCCATACCTATGATCCGGATTCTTACATTGGGTATGAATCAATGAAAGAGCTGAAAAACGGTAAAAGCCCCTATGCTACAGGCGACGCAATGAATGGTGGGTGGGCATCCACAAACCTGATGCTCTACAGCTCCTCCCATGTGGGAATTCTCGGGGGGATCATTGATACAAGCAATGTTGAAGCCATTCTTCGTCTTGATCTGCTGAAAACCGATTATTACAGGAATGACGCTTATACAACCTACCTCTATTACAATCCTTACGACATCAGTAAATCTGTTGCACTTTCGCTACCCACAGGCTCCTTCGATTTGTATGACGCCATCTCCAATTCAATTATTGCATCCGGAGTTACAGGGATTACCTCCCTGGATATTCCTGCCAAAGAAGCCATGATGCTTGTCATCTTTCCTTCAGGATTATCTATTAGCACAGAGGGTAGGAAGACCCTGGCCGGGGAGCTTGTTATTGATTTCAACAACGGGAGCACTGTGACAGATAATCCGCCCCGGATCAAGGCACTTGTCCCTGAACAGAACATCATTGAGATTGGTTCGACAACGCTGGTTTATTGCACCGCATCAGATCCGGAACAGGAAGCACTTAGCTATGAATGGACGGGGGAAGAAGTCACAAACGCCGGAACCGCTATCTATGAATTTGTTTCCCCTGGTACTCCGGGAACTTACCTGGTTCGATGTAAAGTATCAGACGCGGCCGAACACTGGGACACCCTTTCGGTATGGATTGAGGTGGTAGATAAGGTCATGCATCCTCCGGAGATTCTCTCTATTGAAGCTGACCCGATGAAGGTCGACCTGTCTGGTACCGTTGAACTGATGTGCCTGGCGCAGGACCCTGATAATGACACACTCACTTATGAATGGAGGTCTGGTACAGGGAACCTAGTTGCTGATCATAACCTGGCCACTTTCACTGCTCCGGATACAGAAGGCTCTTATTTTATTGTTTGTACTGTAGCTGATACAGACGAAATGACTGATACCGACAGCGTGATGGTGATGGTGCGGGACCTGTCCATTAACCCGGAAGGGAACCTCATCGCTCATTACCCGTTTGCAGGGAACGCGCAGGATATTAGCAGCAATCAATTACACGGAACTGCAGGCGGGGTAACCTGGGTCGAAGATAAAGAGGGATCACCCGGTAAGGCGGCTCACTTCGATGGGCTGAATGATTATGTGCATGTTCCAAATAATGAGTTGTTGAACTTCCAGGATGCCCTGTCAATAGCCTGCTGGATAAAGATAGAACAGTTCTTTGATCGTGAGCAGCATCCTGTTTCCCATGGAAGTTGGCAGAATCGCTACAAAATTTCCATTGGAGACCAAAACATCAGGTTTACGGTGAATACGTCTGATGGCATAAAGGATCTCGACTCTAAGACGGAACCTGTGGCAGGCCAATGGATTCACCTGGCAGTTATATACAACGGGACCGAAATGGAGATCTGGATGGATGGAAAACTGGATGCATTCACTTCACACACCGGATTGATAAAAAAGACATCCTATGATCTTGCTTTCGGTCAAAATCTGCCGGGTGAAAACAATTACAATTTCAAAGGAGCCATGAGTGCATTAAGCATTTTTGATTATGGTCTTTTGCCCGATCAGATAGCGGACCATATGGAGAACAGCATCAGCCTGAAAGTGCCGGATTCTGAATCCTCTGCAACCCGAAGGATCGAGGTATTTCCAAACCCGGTAAATGGCTCCGGTGTGCATATTGCATTGTACAATACGAAGCCCGGGGATATAACATTCATGCTTTTTGATCTGTCCGGCAAGCTGGCAAGTGAAATGAAGCAATTTAATGCCCCGGCAGGGGAATCAACTTTTACATTGCCTGTTGACATGATGGAGAAAGGGATCTACCTGCTTTCGATCGCTGGTGAAGATTGGAATGAATATGAGAGGATCGTCATACTCAGATAATTATAAATAGCTCAGATGAAACAATATGGAGCGATTTTCATTCTGTTGGCAGGTTTGACTTCATTTTCCTGTGTAAGGGACAACAAGGATTCGGTTCTTGAATATTGGTCCTCAAATAACATTGGCGAAATCACCTTCTCCCAAAAAATGGTGGATGACTGGAATCTTACCCGGGATAGCTTTGCCGTGAAATACCAACCCATACCTGAAGGTCAATCTTCTGAAGAGATCATTCTGGCTGCTGTTGTTGGGAAAACCACGCCGGATATTTATTCGAATATGTGGCAGGGGAGTGTTGAGCTTTATGCCAAAGCAAACGTATTGATCCCACTGGATACGCTGGCCGGTTTTGAGAAGTTCATTCATGATCGTTGCGATTCATTGACAATCAGTGAGATTACCTCCTCTGACGGCCATATCTACCAGCTTCCCTGGAAGATCAATCCATTTATGACCATATATAACAAGGACCTCATGGAAGGATTGAATCTTGATTCACTTCCTCAGACTTATTCTGAGTATTTAAATGCAGCGGAGAAGTTTAAGAAGGATGGTAGCGGAGATGGATATATTGATCAGTGGTTTGGAAATACATCCGTAAAACTGGTCTGGTACCAGCGATTATTCAATTTTTATACGCTATATATCGCAGCATCCGACGGACTACCATTAATCAAGAATAACCGGGCTTTTTTTAACAATAAGTATGCCATAGAGGTATTCAGATTCCTGCAGGAGATATATGAAAAAAACTATTTCTCAAAGGAACATCAGGCAGGAGGGACAGATCCTTTTCTTGCCGGTAGGATAGCAACAAAATTTACGGGACCCTGGGAAATAGAGTATTTGGAAAGATATAAGCCTGAAGGATTTGAATATGATTTCTTTCCTGTTATTGTTCCTGATGAGCATAAGGGGCCCATTTATACATACTGCGATCCCAAAAGTATTGTAATTTTCAAAACCTGTACTGATCCCCAGTTGGCCTTTGAATTCATCAAAACCATGGTTGATGAGAAAGGAGACCTGTTGTTTCTTCAATCGACAAAGCAATTGCCACGAAGACAGGGCCTCGATACCCTTAAAGCATATGAAAACTTCTTTAATGAAAATCCACGTCTAAGGGTATTTGCCAATCAGGCCAAATATATTAGGGGAATAGACAATTGCGAAGTGATTACGGAAGTTCTGGATGTTATAACTCAGGAATATGAAGCCTGCGTGATCTATAATATGAAAGAACCTGAAAAAGCCATTGCAGATGCTGAAAAGGCGGTTAATATCATCTTGGGTAAGCACAAGTAAACCTATGTAATCTTTGCTGGCAGCCAAATGAAAACAGAGTCAAAAAGATCAGTATTATCCTACTTCCTGGTATCACCCTACCTGGTGCACCTGATCCTTTTTGTTGCCTTTCCTGTAATTTTCTCTGTGGTACTGACTTTCCATAAATGGAATATCATCTCTGAAATGCAATTGGTAGGTTTTGATAACTACATCAGGGTTTTCCAGGACAGGTTGTTTTGGAAAGCCCTGGTAAATACATTAACATTCCTGATTATCCATATTCCATTACAAATCATAATCGCATTGGTACTGGCATATTTTCTGGATCAAAAGATATTTTTCAAAGGATTTTTCAGAGCGACATTTTTTTTACCAGTTGTAATATCAGGGGTTGTTGTTACCATGGTCTGGCAGCAATTATATGGACTGGATTCAGGACTAATCAACAAATTGCTGGTAAATATCGGGTTGGGAAAGGTTGAATGGTTAACTAATAAAAACGTGGCAATGATTTCAATTGCGATCATGGCCACCTGGAAAAATGTGGGATTATATGTGATCCTTTTTTTGGTCGGTTTACAATCAGTACCACAAAGATATTATGAGGCTGCTGATGTTGAGGGAGCCAACCAATGGCAGAAATTCAGATATATCACCTTACCGGCAATCAATCCTACGATTTTCATGGTTACAATTCTCTCTACCATCGGAGGATTTAATTTGTTCATTGAGCCATATATAATGACGGGTGGAGGTCCCCTGAACAGTACCCTGTCGGCCATGCTATATATATATAAGCAAGCATTTGAGTATTATCATATGGGCTATTCGGCAACATTGGGATTATTATTTGCTTTTATGATTACGATGGTTGTGGTGCTTCAGAAATATACCATTGAAAAGGATGAATGAGTAGTATGAAACCTTTAAAAATTATACTCTATATTTTATTAATTGGAGCAGCAGTTTCGTTTCTGTATCCATTTTACTGGATGATCATTGCATCATTAACACCTGAAAGCCTGTTGGGAGACTTCAATTTCCTGCCTTTGAAGATCACCTTTGATAATTATCTGCTTATGTTTGGCAAGATCCCAATTTTCAGATCATTGCTCAACAGTACGTTTGTTGCAGCCTGTTCAACACTTGGAGTTATTGTTTTTGGTTCAATGATAGGCTACGCACTGGCAAAGACCAACTTTAAGGGGAAGAATCTCTTATTCTTTATCATCGTTTTCACCATGACCCTGCCTTTTCAAATCACATTGATACCCAATTATATATTAATGGTGAAATTCAGGTGGGTCGATACATTTGCGGCACTTATCATGCCTGCCCTAAATAGTGCTTTCGCAATTATAATGTTCCGACAGGTGTTTAAAAGTATTCCTGATGATTTAATTGATGCTGCCAGGGTTGACGGATGTGGTGAGCTAAGAATAATATTCCAAATATTATGGCCAAACATCATACCAACAATCATAACAGTGGCTATTATAACATTCATGAATTCGTGGAACGACGTATTATGGCCATTGATTGTCATAAGGGATGAAAAGCTTATGACCATGCCGCAGCTGGTAACCCTTTTTGCAGTCGGCGGTCGGTCTGATGCCCAGCTGGGTGTAAAGCTTGCATCGGCAGTACTGCTTGCTTTGCCAATTATTATAGCATATTCAATTTTCCAAAAACATTTTATTCGAAGTATGGCTTCCTCCGGATCTAAAGGATAAGACATAAATGAAAACATATTAGCGAAAATGATTACTGTTACCAGACAAAATATAAAGATTGAAGCAAAACCGGAAAAAGTAATTGCTAAATATTTAAACCTCAGCAGTGAAGACAGGATCCGGCGTATCATCACTCAAGTATTATCTCTGGATGATAAAGTTGTTGAAACATCACTTCATCGGGTCATAGAGGAGTTTGACAAAAGGCATATGGGATTTAAAGAAATTCTATTGGAGAACTTCAATAAGATAAAGCCTTTTATTACATCCCATGCTGCCCTGTCTTTATCTCGAAAGCTGTTACTTGGATCATATCTCACCCATGAATATTCCGTTGAATCTGCAGCTTTGTTTAATCCCTCTATTGTGATGCATCCTGATCAAAACGGACTCGAAACAGGTGAAGTCCGGTTTATCCTCAGTCTTAGGGCAACAGGCGAAGGGCATGTTTCTTCCATTGAATTCTCCTCGGGTATTATTTCCAGGGAAGGTGAAATAACATTAGAACCTGCACCACCTACACTGACCTGTGCCAAAAACACACTGCATGATGGTTTAGATTCAGATTATGAACTCTATTTTGATAAAGAAACGCCTCTGGGTGGCAGGGTAATTTTTCCTGCATCTGCAGCAGAATCAGGAGGGATGGAAGATGTGAGATTTGTGAAATTTTCAGATCAGGGTGCCTCCACATATATAGGTACCTATACTGCATATGATGGAAAAGCAATCAGGCCCCATATCATAGAGACCAAAGATTTTATTTCTTTCAAGATTCGTGCACTTTATGGTAAGGCAGCACTCGATAAAGGCATGGCGCTTTTTCCTGAAAAAATTAATGGCAAATATGCCATGATCAGCAGGCAGGGAGGAGAAAATATATCCATTATGTATTCTGACGATCTTTATTATTGGGATAGTTATAAAACTATTCAAAAACCTGAAAGAGAATGGGAAATCACACAATTAGGCAATTGTGGCAGTCCGGTTAAAACAGCCTCTGGATGGCTGTTGCTTACTCATGGAGTGGGGCCGTTAAGAAAATATGTAATAAGCGCTTCTTTACTAGATCTTGGTAATCCTGAAGTTGTTCTGGCAACTTTAGACAATCCATTGATATCCCCTGATATTGACGAACGTGAGGGTTATGTACCCAATGTTGTTTATACCTGTGGGGCCATACAACATTTTGACAATCTGATCATACCCTATGCCATGTCAGATAGTGCAGTAAGTTTTGCAAGGGTTGATATAAATAGACTGATAGACGAATTATTGAAGAAGTAAAACAGATCATGACCAATGCCAGGTACATATTTTTGTTTCTGCTTGTTTCAAGCGGATGTTCCAGTGCTGATACCTCCTCGGACGATTCCTTAATAAACACTTCACATTTAGAGCATTTATTTCAGGAAATTGATATAAATGGTAATCTCAGTTTAGGAACAGTCTGGATATATAGCAATGCGCCTGATTATCCTCTCGTGAATGATGAAGATGAAGGATTCACCTGTGTTGATGATGTCTCCCGGGCTTTGGTCTTTTACTGCCGGAAATATACAAGAGATCCGGTAAAGAAAAACCTTAACAAGATAAAAGCATTAACAAGGTTCATCATGTATATGAAGGCAGACAACGGGTATTACAATAATTTCATGTTTCCGGACAATGGAATCAATGTAGTCCACCCCAACAGCAGGTCAACACCTAATTTTTGGTCCTGGAGGGCTTTTTGGGCCCTGACAGAGTTGAATTTGCTGGACGCACCTGAATTAGATGATTTGAGAGTCCAGACACAAGCCTATAGAGAACAATTGCTGAACAATATTGAACAGCTGTTTTCAGCTGAAAGTGATACCATTGAAATTGAAGGTATCAGAATCCCATCAATCATTGCAGAATACGGAGCAGACCAGGTTGCCCTTATCATGATTGCGCTTACCAACTATTATCAAGTAAATAATTCCACTGCTATTAAAGATCTTCTCAGGAAGTTGGGAGATGATCTATTAGTTGTTCAGTACGGTGATGAAAACAGATCCCCCTATTTTGCCTTTTTAAGTTGGAAGAACATCTGGCACGCATGGGGGAATATGCAAGCTTATGCTCTACTGTACACCGGTCGTGTCTTGCAGAATGTTCGATTTATTGATGCCGGATTAAAGGAGGTGAAATATTTTTACCCTTTTTGCATTGAACAAAATTTTCTCAGTGATTTCAGAATTTCCAGCAGCAATGACTCAATCCTTATTCACGATTTGCATTCTTTCCCACAGATATCCTATGGAATACGACCCATGATATTCGCTTCACTCGAAGCATATCAGGTTACAGGTGATGAATTCTATGCCAACCTGGCCGGCCAGCTGACTACCTGGTATTTTGGGAATAATCCGGCCAAGCAGGTAATGTATGATCATTTAACCGGAAGAGCATTTGATGGTATAGACTCCGCCAGTAAAACAAATTATAATTCAGGGGCAGAATCAACCATCGAAGCACTTCTAAGCATTCAGGCAATGGAGTCGATTGATATTACAAAGCAATTATTAATGGTGCATTTATAGAAAATGGAACCTAAGCTATATTGCATATCATGGTCAGATCTAATAATAATCTTGAATCCTAAACCAGATCATCAATGAAAACCTATGATTTCGATAAAATAATCCTTGCACCAGATGATATAGATTTATCCTATTCACCGCTTAAGGAACAATTAGATGCCGAAACCTATGTGCTGGGGGCATTCAACCCGGGAATGACAAGGCTTCCCAATGGAAACCTGCTGCTCATGGTACGCATTGCCGAAGCATTAAGAAATCCTGTGAATGATGGTAAAATAAGTGCAATCCGGTGGGATGTCAAAAGAGGATATGTTCTTGATGACTACAAATTGGATCAGGTTGACACTTCAGACCCCAGGAAGTTTATTATAAAAGAATTCTTGCCGAATCCTGTATTAGCCCTCACTTCACTGTCATGGCTGTTAGCTGTTGAATTATCCGGGGATGGAGATAAAATTGTAAAAATTCATTATGACAAAATCATAGCCCCGCATCAAGGATATCAGGAATACGGGATTGAGGATCCGCGTATTTCCTATATCAGGGGTAAATACTATATGACAACCTGTTCTGTTAGTTCGGAGAGACATTCCACAACCTTATATACTTCTGATGACGGATTAAATTATCACCTGGAGGGGATCATCCTTGATCACCAGAATAAAGACATGGTTTTGTTTGAAGGAACAATAGATAATAAATTCTTCGCGCTTACCAGACCTCTGGGAAGTCTGTATTTCGCAACACCTCCGGATAGTATGTATAATCCTGGCCCTTCAATTAATCTTGCACAATCTCCTGATCTATTACACTGGAAGCCATTGGATGAACCCTTTATCAGGCCTCAGAAGAAAGCAGATCAATTACTCAAGTTGGGTGGAGGTGCCCAGCCAATATTAAGCAAAAAGGGGTGGCTTGTATTGTTCCATGGTGTGGAAAAAAAAGGCGAAGTTGGCATCTACAGAACCTATTGGGCGATATTGGATGAAAAGAATCCTCAAAACATTTTGCACCTTGAAATGAAAAAACCGGTTCTGGAAGCAAATCCTTATCTCACAAGTGAATTGAGAGATATCATATATATCGAAGATGTTGTATTCACCACGGGAATTGTTGAAATGGAGGATCACTTTATAATCGCATCAGGGGAACTCGATCTTTGTACAAGAATCACCCATATTCCAAAATCCGAATTTGGACTTAATCATAGTTAATTATTCCAGGTAATTACTACATAATTGGTGACATGGCAGAAATCAGGTTTGAAAATGTTTCAAAGATCTTTCAAAAAAACGTTAAAGCGGTGAAGGATGTTAATCTTGACATAAAAGATAAGGAATTTGTGGTTTTGGTTGGTCCGTCGGGATGTGGAAAATCAACTATGTTAAGAATGATTGCAGGTCTTGAAGAAATTAGTGAAGGCAAGCTGTATATCGATAATTTACTAGTCAACAATCTTCCCCCTAAAGACAGAGATATAGCTATTGTATTTCAGAATTATGCCCTTTATCCCCATATGACAGCCTATGAAAATCTTGCTTTTGGCCTTAAGATTAAAAAAATTGACAAAAAGTCTATTCGGGCAAGAGTTATGAAAGCAGCAAGTATTTTGGAAATTGAAGAGCTTCTGGACAGAAAACCAAAGGCAATGTCAGGCGGACAAAACCAACGGGTTGCAATAGGCAGGGCTATTGTCCGCGAACCCAAAGCATTCCTGTTTGACGAACCGCTAAGTAATCTGGATGCCAATCTAAGGGTCCAGATGCGAATTGAAATCGCAAAACTGCATAAAAGGCTTGATGCAACTGTAATATATGTGACACACGACCAGGTTGAAGCCATGACACTTGGTGACAGGATTGTTATTTTAGATAAAGGCGAAATACAGCAAATTGATACTCCATCCAATCTGTATGCAAATCCTGCTAATTTATTTGTGGCAGGGTTTATCGGGACTCCCCCTATGAACTTTATACATGGCAAGGTGATAAAAGCCAACAATGGAATACTTTTTACAGATAATTCGAAACTATTTAAAGTAAATCTTCCATCAGATCATCCGCTAATAAACTACCTTGAACGAGAAGTCATGCTTGGAATCCGATCAGAAGACATTTATTATCAGAGCAATGAAGGTGAAAAGAACTGCACGCTAGTAAATTGCAAAATTGAGTTTATTGAAAAACTTGGACATGAAATATATGCCTATTTTCACTTAGGTGACCAACAAGTAATTTCCAGGCTTAAACCGGATGCTGAAATTATGAAAGGAAGTATGATCAATTTTTGTTTTGATAATCATAAAATGTACTTCTTCGATAAATTAACAGGTGCAAAAATCATGGGAATTACAGAGCTTTGAACATTTCAGATAACGATAGTTTCATTGCTGCAATGTCCTTCAGTCAGAATAGGATACATGATCATACAGGTCCCTCCAGGCCCAGTCGGCTGCTGAAAAAAACACGGGTGATTCGAGTTTTTCTCCTCCACGTTCGCCACTCACGGCCTCTCCAAAAATATTCCAGTAGGTACCGGTTTCATCTATCATGATCACAGGGAATTTACCCTCCACCGGATCCATGTGGTACCTTGTCATGAACGCTACAATAAAGTGCTTTGATGTGGAACCAGCCACCACAATCCTGCCTCCCGGATTCACAAGCGAAGTCTTCAGCTTAATTTCGCCGGGAAACATATCCAAAGTAAAAAGTTCCACCCCATCCCAGCCTACAATACCGAACTCCTGTCCTAAAGGAACACTTTCTGCAGATTTAAAGAGGCTTTTATTCACAAAGACCCCGGCACCGGGAAAGTATTCTCTCACTGTTTTCCAGGTAGTTTCAATCAAAGGGAAGGTTTGGATCTCCACATGGATATGCTCTCCACTGAGACCCCTGAGAAGCATCTGTGACCAGATACTCCCTGAATTCACATCCAGGGGCATCAGATTCTCTTTATAAAGATACCCCGATGCCGTGAATAGCAAGGTATCCTCCCCTGCTACCCGGTTCCAGTTTATTCCACTGCGGGTAATGGGACAGTAGGTAATGGCCATCAATACCCCGTGAGCTGCTTCATTTACTACCTCCACGTGCATGCTCCTGTGCGGAAAAACCTGCAGATAACCACAGGCTCTGGTAATAAAAACAAGTTCACCATCACTCATATAATCAATTTCATGGATGGGAGAATAAGCAGGGTTTTCGATCAACTCGAAAGGATTAAGGCTCCCGCTTATATCACCTTCTAACTTCAGTTGTTGTAGGTTATCAACAGAACCTGAGTGGTTTTCGCCTGAATCCGTTTCGGTCTCACAACCAGGGGAGAACAGTATGATCAAAAACATCAAAACAAGTACCGGCCTTTTCATTTTTTCTGAGCATTGATACTTTCATTTAGTCGCTAAGTGATCGTATTGCTTACAAGCACGCGATGACGGCACATTTTTTACTAGATTTGCTCTACAAAATCAAAATAATAATCAATGAGAAAATTGACCTCCATTTTGTTGCTGACCCTGATCACTCTTTCAGTCACAGCGCAGAAAAAACAATACAGTTCCCTGCAGGAAGCCTTCTTTGCAAGCATGTCTCTCAGGGGCGATCGCGGGCCCAGGGGTGTGGAATGGATCGAGAACAGCGATCAGTATTCATTCACAAAATCGGAACAAAGAACACAGCAAATATGGACCTATGATATCAAGACCGGATCTGAAGCTTTGGTCTTCAGCGAGGGCGACCATACCTTTCCTGAGAGCGGCGAACCCTTCAGGTACCGTTCTTTCCAGTGGACCAGGGATTATCAATACCTGCTTTTTCAGTGCAACTTTGAACGGATCTGGAGATATTCGGGAAATGCCGATTATTATTTGTACTCACTGAAAGACAAATCCCTGAAACCCATTGTAAAGGGTGCATTTACAGCGGAGGTTTCGCCCGATGGGAAAAAAGTGGGATATGGCAAGGATGGAGACCTTTTTACCTTTGACCTGGCAAGGGAAGAGCATACCAGATTAACCTCCGATGGAGCTGATAAATATTATAATGGCCGCTTTGGCTGGGCTAACGAAGAGGAATTTGGACTTGTGCAGGCCTGGGAATGGTCCTGTGATAGCAAATACATTGCATTCTGGCAAACCGACGAGCGGGAAGTCCCTGTATATAAGCTGACCGATTTTGCGGATCAGCATCCCGAGTATATGGAAATCCCCTACCCCAAAGTTGGTGATAATCCACCCATCGAACGGCTGGGCATCATAAATACTGAAACCGGAACAAAACAGTGGCTTGACTTCGATCCGGAAGGCGGATATATGCCCAGGATATATTGGACCTCCAGGGAAAACACCCTGGCTGTGGTCTGGATGAATCGTGCACAGAATCACCTGAAACTCTACTTATTTGATGTGGCGAGCGGTGAAAAGACCCTGATCATGGAAGAGAAGGACGATGCCTGGCTGGATATCTTTGACTTCTTCGCCGGAGAGATGCACCTGTTCTACTTTCCTGAAGAGATGAACTCTTTTTTCCGGATCTCTGACAGGGACGGGTATTCACATATTTATCAGTTTGATTATGAAGGCAATATGCTGGGACAGCTTACCAGCGGATCTTATGATGTGGTTGGCATAAAGGCCATTGATCCTGCCAAAAAGACCCTGTACTATCTGTCCTGTGAGCTATCTCCCATGGACAGGAACCTGTACAGTGTGAAATTCAATGGCAAAGGAAAAAAACAGCTCACTTCCACTCCGGGAAATCACCGGGTAAATGTGGCTCCTGAGGGAAGCTATTTCATCGACACTTATTCAGACACCAAGACACCCTCGCAGATAGATCTCAGGGACAGCAAAGGAAAACTCATTAAGAATCTTGCCGGACACGAAAGAGCCCTGGCGCATCTGGAATCCTATGAGTATGCCGGGAGAGAGCTGTTTTCTTTTGTCACTTCCGACGGGCAAAAGATCGATGGTTATCTGATCAGACCCATGAATTTCGATCCTCAGAAATCTTATCCCCTCCTGCTGGCAGTGTATGGAGGGCCGGGATCCCAGGGTGTTTACAATACCTTTGAGACCAATGGCTGGCACCAGTACCTGGCCCAGCAGGGTTATGTACTAGCCAACATTAACAATCGCGGGAACGGCGGATACGGAAGCGAGTTTGAGAAGATCGTACATAAGCAGCTTGGGAAATGGGAAACACATGATTTTGCCGAAGCGGCTGAGTTCCTGGCCAAAGAGCCCTGGATCGACAGGGATCGCATAGGGATCATGGGACACAGTTTTGGTGGATTCTCGGCCGGGATGTCCCTCTTGCTGCACCCCGATGTATTCAAAGCAGGAATTGTTACGGCAGCCATCTCTGACCACAGAAACTACGATTGTGTGCTAACTGAAAAATACATGGGACTTATTGATGGGAACGAGGAAGCTTATAAGAACAGTTCCATGGCGAACCAGGCAGGAAACCTGGAAGGAAAGATGTTGCTGGTACACTCTCTTATGGACGACAATGTGCATCCCCAGAACACATTTCAACTGGCCAAAGCCATGATCGACAACAGGAAGAGCATAGATCTGAAAATATATCCTCCCGGCACGCACGGGGTGGCCTATGATATGCAAAGTCGTATATTTCTCTTTACCGAATACCTCAATTGGCTGGATGAGAACCTGAAAGATAAATGAAGCCCATACTCACCATTATAACTCTTGCTCTCTGGATCCTTTCCTGCACCACCCAGGAAATATGCGATGACAGCAGCGAGTCTCTACTTGTGGCCCGATTCAAGTTCCGGGAAGGCGAGCTTATTTCGGACACCATTGTCACAGGCCTCACACTCTATGGCATCAGGGAGGGAAAACCCGACAGCCTTTTGCACGATTCAGAACCAACCTCAAGAATTGCAGTACCCCTTGATCCTCATCACAATTTTTCCCGTTTTGTTATGAGTATCGATGAGCTACGGGACACACTGTATATAGGTCACAGCACCGGATATTATCTGATGTCCTACAACTGTGGGTATGCTGCTATTTTTACACTGGATCCGGACAGCATTTTGCATGGAAATACCTTGTTTCATGAGGTGGAGATTCAAGACGCAGTGATTGATGCACAGCAAGAAAAAGATGAAGAACATCTCTGGATATATTTCTAAGGCAGCACTGCTGTTTGCGCTGACTGTGGTGTCGGGTCCGTCTTTAAAGGCCCAGGATACGCTTCGCACCTATGGCCCCAGGATTGGACTGGACCTGGCCAGGTTTGCATATTACTTTACCAAGCCTGCGGAAATCGGGGCTGAACTCTCTGCTGATTTTGAGGTCTATAAAAACATTTACCCGGTGGTAGAACTGGGCTTCAGTACCATGTCGGAAAGCACCGATCTCTTTGACTATGCTTCCGGAGGCAGCTATGGCAGGCTGGGCCTTGATTATAATGTGTTACCAATGAAGGACCGGTCTGTGCATCATACCTTCACTGTAGGGGCCCGCTATGGCATTTCCCTGTTTACTCACAGAACCGAAAATATGTTCATTCAAAATGCATACTGGGGGGATCTCACCCTTGATTCTTATGAATCCACTCTGAGGGGCCAGTGGATCGAACTGGTGGGTGGAATGAAAGCAGAAGTGGCTTCCAACCTGTTCCTGGGTTGGTCGCTAAGGTATAAGATCTTGCTGAATCAGGACATGGATCAGACAGTCACTCCCCAGTTGATCCCCGGCTATGGGAATGGTACAAACAACAGGGGTTTTGGTCTTACCTATTCGATCTTCTATAAAATACCGCTCTTAAAAAGATAAACTGACTAAAACAATCGATATGACTTATTTTGCATCAGCATCCCGCTACGAAACCATGAAATATAACAGGAGTGGACGCAGTGGACTCCTTTTACCCGCTGTTTCACTCGGATTGTGGCACAATTTCGGTGGAATGGCTGATCTCAATACAATGAAAGAGATTCTCCTGAATGCCTTCGACCTGGGTATTACACACTTTGACCTGGCCAATAATTACGGTCCCCCTCCCGGAAGTGCCGAATCGAACCTGAAAAACATCCTGGATACTGAACTTAAAGCTCACAGGGATGAACTGATCATTTCCACCAAAGCCGGGTACCTGATGTGGGAAGGACCTTACGGGGAATGGGGAAGCCGTAAATACCTGCTGGCCAGCCTGGATCAGAGTCTGAAGCGAATGGGACTCGATTATGTGGATATTTTCTATTCACACCGGCCCGATCCTGAGACTCCCCTGGAGGAAACCATGACCGCCCTGCACAGTGCAGTGCAACAGGGTAAGGCCCTGTACGCGGGCATCTCAAACTACGATGCGGATCAGACCAGGAAAGCGGCGAAAATCCTGAAAAAACTGGGCACTCCCTGCCTGATTCACCAACCCAGGTACAATATGTTTGACCGGTGGGTGGAAGAAGATTTACTGGATGTTCTGGAAAAACAGGGCATCGGATGCATTCCTTTCAGCCCTCTGGCCCAGGGACTGCTCACGGACCGTTACCTGAACGGGGTCCCTGAGGATTCCAGGGTAGCCAGTGAGAGTATATTCCTGAATAAGAAGCATCTGGATCCGGATACCATGGTTAAAGTGAAAGCATTGAATCAACATGCCGAGCAAAGGGGACAAACCCTGGCACAGATGGCCCTGGCGTGGATCCTCCAGCGAAAGCAGATCACTTCGGTGCTTATTGGAGCAAGCTCGGTAAATCAGCTTAAAGCCAATGCGGCTACGGTACATAATCTGAACTTCTCAAAAGACGAACTGGCATCTATCGATAACATCCTCCTTTGATCCTACTTATCCTGCATGGGATTGGATCTGCCTGATGGCCTGCGGGAGCGCTTATATAATTCAAAGCGGCTCTCTCCAATCCTTGGAGGCCAGTAGTTATTGCCCCTATCACAGTCAGCTGTCTCCAGGAAGGGATCCAGGATAACTCCGGTCACCTGCTTATCAAATACAAATACTTTGGATGTTTTTAAACTGTTCCTGCTCCAGATCTGGGCCGGGATCCGTTTGATCTCACTGCTGCCATCCGCAAAATCGAAGTGCAGGATCAGGGGCATCACCATCCCTCCGTGGTTGGAAAAATCAAGCTGGTAGTAAATACTTTCACGGGCAATCCATGACTTTTCGGTCCCGCTCAATGAACCCAGGTACCTGTGGTACGCTTCCTTATCCGATTTATCCGCTTTGTAGGGATCATAATCATCATAGAAATCTTTCATGGAAGGATCAGCTTCCACCACTGACTCCATAGTGGCCCGGTTCCGCTGAACAGCTATTTCTTCGGGCTCGGCCCGGGTCTTCTTCTTTTCCAGACTTTTCTTTTCCGCCGGATCTCCCGAAGCCATGGTATAGGCAGTTACCCGGTCCAGCGAAAGATCCACATAATCGGTGGTATAGAACCAGCCTCTCCAAAACCAGTCCAGGTCAAGCGCGGAAGCATCCTCCAAGGTCCTGAAAAAATCTTCAGGGGTGGGGTGCTTGAACATCCACCGCCGGGCATATTCTTTAAAGGCAAAATCAAAAAGCTCCCTGCCCATGATGGTTTCTCTCAGGATGTTCAGGCCCGTGGCAGGTTTTTTATAGGCATTGTTGTTGAACTGCATAGTAAGGTCGCCATTGGTCATGATGGGTGCAATGTTGGACTGATCGCCTTTCATGTAGCTGACGATATTGGCAGGTTTTCCATTTGGTGAAGGGTGATTGTGATCCCATTCCCGTTCGGCAATCCCCTGGAGAAAGGTGTTGAGTCCCTCGTCCATCCAGGTCCACTGCCTTTCATCCGAATTCACGATCATGGGAAAGAAATTATGGCCCACCTCATGAATAATGACCCCGATCATCCTCCACTTGGTAAGCTCGGAGTAGGTTCCGTCGGGCAGCGGCCTCCCCCCGTTAAAACAGATCATGGGATATTCCATGCCCATCTGGTCCGAATGCACGGAATAGGCCACCGGGTAGGGATAATCAAAGGTATGGCGGGAATATACTTTCAGGGTATGTGCCACCGCCCGGGTGGAATACTTCTCCCACAATGGATTTCCCTCTTTGGGGTAGAGCGAGGTGGCCAGAACGGTCCTCTCGCCAAACTTCACGGCCATGGCATCCCATATGAACTTCCGGGAGCTGGCAAAGGCAAAATCTCTTACATTCCCGGCACGGTACTTCCAGGTTTTCTTCTCACCTGACTTCTTTTTCTCTGCATCTCTGGCCTCCTCTTCACTAACAATAATTACGGACTTTTCCAGGGATTCATGAGCCTTCCGGTATCTCTTCAACTCTTCTTCCGTCAATACCTCTTCAGGATTTGCCAGAATGCCGGTAGCCCCAACCACATGATCGGCCGGTACGGTAATCTCCACCTCATAGTTCCCAAAGGGCAGGGCAAATTCACTCCTGCCCAGGAACTGCTTATTTTGCCAGCCTTCCACCTCATTATATACGGCCATTCTGGGAAAAAACTGGGCGATGGTATATATATAATTATCATCCACACTGAAATATTCCATTCCGGAACGGCCCCTGCCATCTTTCATCCGGTCATTGATATTGTATCCCCATTTAATTTCCAGGTCCACAGAAGCCCCCGGCTGAAGCGGCGAAGGCAGATCAATCCGCATCATGGTGTAATTAATGGTATGAGGCAGGGGATTTCCTGCTCCGTCGCCCACATGTTCAATCCGGTAGCCTCCTTCGAAATCACTCAGAAACCAGCCCAGCATATAGCTGTTCATCTGTTCATTCAAGCGAAAGGGAGTGGTCAGCATGGTCAGGCTCTCTTTCTGCCTTATATTCTGGTCCAGCTGTACCCAGAGATAATGGAGGGGATCGGGAGAGTTATTAATGTATTCGATCTGTTCGCTCCCCGAAATCCGCTGATTCTCATCATCCAGTTCAATGGCAATCTTATAGTTGGCCTCCTGTTGCCAGTATAATTGTCCGGGTGCACCTGAGGCAGTCCGGTAGGCATTGGGTGTGGCAAATTCGCTGCGCATCTGCCTGAATTTATTGGAGGAAGGATCACTTTGCTCCTGGGCATTCACTACAAACAGGGCAAAGCCAAACAACAGGGTGAAGGCAATTTTTCTCATGTCACACTATTAATTTCTGAATGGCCAAATTTACTAAAAGATTTGGCATCTTTGTGTTTTACAGCATATTTAAAATCATGACAGGAACTACCCTGAAATCATTGATCATCCTGCTCTTAGCCATAGCTTTGGGAAGCTGGGCCATGCATGAGTTTTATGTAAGCCTCACGGAGGTAAGATACAATTCCCGGTCCGGAAGAGTTGAAGTTTCCATCAGGGTTTTTCCGGATGACCTGGACCGGGCCTTACTTGAGAAGCATGGTATTCATACTCAGCTGGCATCTGAACTGGAAGCTCCTGAAGCGGACAGCCTCCTTAAGGTTTACCTGCTGGACCATTTCTCTCTGGAGATAAACGGTCAGTTCCTTGAATTGGAATACCTTGGAAAGGAGCCTGAAGCAGATGCCATCTGGTGTTACCTGGAGTCAGAAACAGTGTCTGAACCAAAGAGTTACCGCATTCATAATTCCATTCTCACCATGAGCTTTGAAGACCAGGTAAATATTGTCCAGGTATACCAGGGAGAATGGAACAGGGGACTGATGTTCAACCGTGATCAGCATAATGGACAGCTAAGCGTGGGCAAGTGATCAAGCCAGATCCAGGGTTTCGTTAAGAGCTTTCAGCTTCTTATTAATTAGCCGGATCTCATCACCTGTAAGCGTCATATCAGCAGCACCGGCATTCTCTATCACCTGGGCATCATCCCTTGCTCCCACAAGTGCAACCGAGATACCAGGCTGGTGAAGGGTCCAGGCAATGACCAGTTGGGAAAGCGTGGCTCCTTTTTCTTCAGCCAGGGGCCTGATCTCATCCAGAAACTCATTGGTCCTTATCAGGTTACCGGTCTTAAAATGGGGCATCTCCGGCCTCGAATCTCCGGGAGCAAAATGATAGCCGGGTGTGATCTTCCCTGTTAACAATCCACGCTGCAAGGGACTGTAGGCCAGAATTCCACATTCATTCTCCAGGCACCAGGGCACAATATCATCTTCAATCTCCCTTCGTACCATGCTGTAAGAAAGCTGGTTGGAGCTAAGGTCAATAGTTGCAGCTGCCTTTTTCATTTGTTCAAGCGAATAGTTACTTACTCCCGCAGCCCTGATCTTTCCCTGGTCCAGCAGAATCTGGAAAGCTTCCATGGGTTCTTCTATGGGTGTGGTCCCATCGGGCCAGTGGATCTGATACAGGTCAATGTAGTCGGTCCCCAGTCTCCTCAGGCTATCTTCACATTCGGCAATGATGCTATCCTTTCCCGAGTACTTATATACATCCCGAACCTTTCCATCGTTATCCCTGGTGGTAAAGTAATATTCCCCCAGCGAATTTTCCCACCGCATGCCTGCTTTGGTCAGTATTTCATACTTTTCCCTCCTGCCCCTGATAGCTTCACCAATAATACGCTCCGAAAGACCAAATCCATAAACAGGAGCCGTGTCAATGGAGGTAATCCCATGGTCGGGACAGGCATGCAGGGCCCTTAAAGAATCTTTTTTCTCCGATCCCCCCCACATCCAGCCACCGATGGCCCAGGCCCCAAAGGCGATGGATGATAGCGGCAGTTGTGATTTCCCAAGCAATGATCTCTTCATCTTATTCGTTTTGTTTTATTTTCTGTGCATATTCCAGGGGCAGGTAATTGTCATAACTCAGGCAAACCTCCCGTGAAAAACGGATGGCAATTCCAATGAGCTCTTCCCATTGAGCCCCTGACAGTTCTGGAATTTCCTTCTTCTTATATCCATTATTCCATATCCCGTAAAGCAACCCGGCATTGAAAGTATCCCCGGCGCCAATGGTACTCAGGGGTTCGATTTGTTCAACTTCCAAACGGATCTTCAATTGATCGGTCCTGAGATAAACTCCATTGGCATTGGCAGTATATATCAATGCCTTGCTGTAGGGCCGGACGCACTCCCATGCATCATCAATACGATCCACATCAAAAATATTCACCAGATCCTCATCCGAAGCCCTTACAATGGATGCAAAAGCCATATTTTCCTTAATCACTTCGATCAGATCGCTCCGGCTGGGCGCATGTGTACTTCTGAAGTTCGGATCATAGATAATGGTCACCCCGGCCTGTTCAGCCTTATTCAGCAATTCGGTAACTCTGGGCCGGATGCCCGGATTAAGGGCGTAGAAGGAACCAAACATCAGGAGGTCATCCGCTTTAAACTCAGGAAAATCCACAGCCAGTCTCTGATGCGGGTAATCCTTGTAGAACTGGTATTCTGCATCGCTCTTTTCATTCAGAAAGGCAAGTGCAATGGCCGACTGTCCCTCTTCAAACCTGGCAAGATAATCCGTATCCACCCCGTTCTCCAGCATAAAATCACGAATCATATCCCCCACCCGGTCCTTGCCCATTTCACTGATCAAAGTGATAGGTGCACCCAGTCTTCCAAGAGTAATTGCAGCATTAAAGGAAGAGCCTCCCGGCCTGGCCGTCCTGGGTTGCAGGTCCTTAAATATAATGTCCAGAATAGTCTCTCCTACTGCATAAATATGTGACATCGAAATTCTATTTTACAAGGCGTGATATGGCTTTAAATTCTTCCGTTCCGGATATCCTGGCAAGCTCAAACAGGATGGATTCACAAGTAGTAATTACGGCTCCTTCTGAGCGCATCCGATGGATAGCTACCCTTTTATCTTCAGGCTTACGCGAGGAAATGCAGTCTTCCACAAGCACCGCAGTATAACCGGATCCAAGCAGATCCACCACCGTTTGCATCACACATACATGTGCCTCAATGCCACAAATAATCAGTGTCTTGCGATCTGATTGTTCCAGGGCTTTCAAATATTCGGGTTCATCGCAACAGGAAAAAGAAGATTTTTCTATGGCAGGAATGCCTCCCATGACATCAGTAACAGCTGTAAGAGTGGGACCCAGTCCCCTGGGATACTGTTCGGTAATAAACAAAGGTACATCCAGGATCTTCAGACCCTCCAGAAGAATCAGGTTCTTTCTGAGCAATTCATCCTTCTGGTCCATGTGAGGAAATAACTTTTCCTGTATATCAATTGCCAATCCGGCACAGTGGTCCCTGCTAATTCTCATCGCCAGTCTCCCTAGATTTTTGTCCCAGGTAGCCTCCATGGTGCCTCCTGGCGTAATCCGATGGTTTAAAAGCTATTTTTTTCATGAGCAGAACCACCAGCACATCCCCAATGACGGCCATGGTGGTGGCTGAAGTGGTGGGAGTCAATCCCAGGGGACACACCTCTTCCGGATTGCCTGTAAAAAGTACCAGCTGTGATTGCCGGGCCAGGGGACCTTCCGGATTGCCGGTGATCACCACCACTGGAATGCCCGGATGAAGCGCTTCTGTAAGTTCAACTAACTCAAGTATTTCACGGGTCTTTCCAGAGTTTGATAAAACGACTAAAACATCATTTTCCCTGATGACTCCCAAATCGCCATGTTGTGCTTCACTGGGGTGAATGAACAGGGCCGGTGTACCTGTCGAGCTTAGCGTGGTAGCCATGTGATTGGCCACGTGACCTGCCTTCCCCATGCCGCTTGCGATAACTTTACCCCCTTTGCCATGAACCCTTTCAAATATCAGTGTCATCACCTGCTCGTAAGCAGCCGTAATGGGGATGGCCCTGATGGCGTTCGCTTCCCTGTTCAGGACGTTTTGAATATCAGTCTGAATCTCTGTATGCTTCATACGATCTCTGCAAAATATCTCTACCTCTTTTCTTGGAAATCAAAGGTAATATAAATGATGGAAACTGGTTTTGTCTGGCGCTTACCTGCTGAATTCCCTGATAAGATCTTCAGTACTGACCACACGTGCATAACTGCCCTGGAGAGTCTTAATGGTAGAGTAATGGACATTCTTGGCAGAAATAATATGCTCTTCAAATTGAAGTGCCCTGGTTGCGCAGGCATCTGATACAAGCAGGCAGGTAAAACCCAGATCATGTGCTGCACGCACAGCGGCTTCCACACACATGTGGGTTTGCATGCCACAAACAACCACTTGTTCAATTGAATCTGACTGTAACATCTCCAGCAATTCGGTATCAATAAATACATTTACCTCATCCTTGGAAAGGACCGGTTCTCCCGGGTTGGGCTTCACATAGTTATGTATGTTTCCACCAGGTTCAAAATTATGACGTACGTGATAAACCGGTAATCCACTTTTCCTGAAATGATCCAGTAACAAACCGGCATTCATTCCTGCCATTTCCGGGTTTTCCAGCTGAAGCCTGCCTCCCGGAAAATAAAAGTCCTGTATATCGATAAGCAAAAGTGCGGTCTTCTGGCCGGAGGCCAGGGTTCCGGCACCCACCAGCAATATGATCAGCAAGGATCGGAATCGAATTCTCATGTCGGGTCGTTGATGGAAATTGGTCCCAATTTACGGAATTGAGCTAAACCAATCAAAAAATAAATTAGGGGCTGCTGTTTAATTTTATGCTATTTTACAGCGATTTATATAATTTACATTAAACATGCATTATGAATATGAATCGAAAACAATTCATCCATAGAACTTTTGCAGCAATTACCGGCTTTACACTGGTGCCGAATGTGAAAGTGTCCTCTCATGGTCTCAAGCAGTCCCTAATTAACCTTCCTACGGTAATTTCCACATGGCCCCATGGAATGCCATCCAATGTGGCAGCGTGGGAAGTGCTGATTGAAGGTGGCAGAGCCCTGGATGCAGTGGAGCAGGGAGTAAGAATTGCAGAACTGGATCCGGAAATTACTTCGGTAGGATATGGAGGATTCCCCGACAGGGATGGGATCATTACACTGGATGCCAGCATTATGGATGAAACCGGAAATTGTGGATCGGTGACCTTTCTCCAACACATTAAAACTCCTGTTTCTGTAGCACGATTGGTGATGGAAAAAACACCCCATGTTATGTTATCCGGTGAAGGAGCCCTGCAATTTGCACTGGCTAACAGTTTTAAGAAAGAGGAATTGCACACAGATCGCTCCAGGGAAGGCTGGGAGAAATGGAAAAAAAGCAAGATCAATACGCCGGTGGATATGCACAACCATGATACCATCAGCATGCTGGCCATCGATAAGAAAGGTAATATATCAGGTGCCTGTTCAACCAGTGGCCTGGCTTTCAAGCATCATGGCCGCGTAGGTGATTCGCCTGTGATCGGGGCCGGTCTGTATGTGGATAACGAAGTCGGAGGAGCCGGCGGAACAGGAGTGGGTGAGGTCATTATGAAAACACTGGGTTCGTATTCCATCGTGGAAAACATGAGACAGGGATATTCCCCACAGAAAGCATGTGAAGAGGCAGTACACCGCGCTCTGAAGAAAGTGCCGGATGCAAGGAAGCAGCCCATCTATTTTATTGCATTAAATAAACAGGGCGAATATGGAGCATACGGGACAAATGCTGAACTTCGTTATGCATTATTCACAAAAAAGAACGGAAACCGGCTTCTCCAGGCAGACAGTGCATTTTGATTCGTAATATTATTCCTTATATTTGCGATCATAGTAAAACGTATGAAACGTATGCATTCAAATCCAGTGAAAAGGCATATGACCAAAAAGATTAGTCGGTCAGGATGAGGATGGTATGAACTGAAATATAGAAAAGCCGTTCTCAGGATCACATAGAGAACGGCTTTTTTATAAATATATTTAGCAGCTTTTGCAATGGAAAAAACCAGACCTGGACAGGCAGGATTATACAGAGGTGAATTTGAGCACGACAATTGTGGGATCGGTTTCGTAGCACATCTGAAGGGAAAGAAATCTCATGACATCATTAAGCGAGGTCTGGAAACCCTGGTGAATATGACCCATAGGGGAGCAGAAGGTGCTGATAGCAAATCCGGAGATGGTGCAGGAGTGATGATACAGATACCCAGGGACTTCTATTTAATGCAGGGTTTCTCCATCCCCCATGAGGGTCAGTTTGGAACCGGCCTTGTTTTTCTGCCCCAGGATCCGGGAGAAGCAAAGAAATGCGAGGAAATCCTGGTACAGATTGTGAACAATGAAGGGGTCCGGCTGATCGGATTCAGGGAAGTGCCCAGGGATAACAGCACCATTGGCGATATAGCCAGGACTGCCGAGCCTAACATCAGGCAAATTTTGCTGGGGGCTGACCTTCCCCAGGATGAGCTGGAAAGGAAATTGTATATCATCCGAAAAAGAGCAGAAAAGTATATTGCAGCTTCCAAACTGAAACAAAAAAGTTTTTTTTACCTGCCCAGTCTTTCTTCCAAAGTGTTGATTTACAAAGGAATGCTGACATCCGAACAGCTTGGGGAGTATTTTCTGGATCTGCAGGACCAACGCATGGAGAGCGCCATTGCCCTGGTTCACTCCAGATTCAGCACCAATACTTTTCCCAGTTGGGACCTGGCACAGCCCTTCCGCATGCTGGCTCACAACGGTGAAATTAACACGGTTAAAGGGAATCGCTTCTGGATGCAGGCCCGTGAATCCATTCTTAAATCGGATATACTGGGAGACCTGGAAAAAATCTATCCGGTCATTGAACCTGATAAAAGTGATTCAGCCTCCCTGGACAATGCACTGGAGTTCCTGATCATGAGTGGAAAATCCCTGCCCTATGCCATGTCAGTGCTGATCCCCGAATCATGGAATGAAAAGAATCCCATCTCCCCCGAACTAAAAGCATTTTACCAGTATCACTCAGCCTTTATGGAACCCTGGGATGGCCCTGCTTCCCTGATATTCAGCGATGGAAGATACATCGGGGGAATGCTCGACCGTAACGGACTACGCCCCTCCAGGTATATAATTACCAAGGACGACCTGATGGTGATGGGATCTGAAGTCGGGGTTCAGTCCTTCAAACCGGAAGAGGTACGGGAAAAGGGAAGACTGAAACCCGGAAAAATCATCCTGGTGGATGTGCAGGAAGGAAAATTATTCAGAGATGAGGAGCTGAAAGCTCAACTTGCCTCAGCACATCCCTACATGAACTGGATCAGCAGAAACATGGTAAGTCTTGAACAGATCCAGACCGGAAACATCATCCCTCCCGGACTTGGCGATGCGTATGATGAATATCTGACTTCATTTAATTTTAGCCGGGAGGATATCGAGACCATCATCAAACCCATGGCTGAATCGGCAAAGGAACCCATCGGTTCCATGGGAAATGATGTCCCAACCACTGTATTGAGCAGAAAGCCGTACAGGCTCTTCTGTTATTTCAAGCAACTTTTTGCACAGGTGACCAATCCGGCTATTGATCCCATCCGGGAAGAATTGGTGATGACCCTGACCGGCTACCTGGGATCTCTTCAGGACAACATTCTGGATGAGTCCCCGAATCACGCCAAAATGGTGAAGTTCAAGAGCCCGGTTATTAATAACACCTATTTTCAGGTAGTTAAGAACCTGAGATACAAAGGCTTTTCCAACAGGGTTATCCCCATGCACTTCGACGCAGATCAGGGAGCCAAAGGACTGGAAGAAGCGGTGGATTCAATTTGTCTCCAGGCTGAAACAGCCGTGGATGAGGGCAATAATTACATTATTCTCACCGACAGGAATATCAGCGAGAACAAAGCGCCGATTCCTTCCTTAATGGCCGTATCCGCTGTGCATCACCACCTGATTAATTGCAGGAAGAGGATGCAGATTGATATCATAGTGGAATCGGCCGAACCACGCGAAGTGATGCATTTTGCCCTGCTGTTTGGATATGGAGCCAGTATCATAAATCCTTACATGAGCTTTGCCATTATCGAACAGCTGGTAAAGAACAGGGTCATTCAGCAGGATTTCGATAAAGCACAGGAAAATTACATTCAGGCCATTAATAAGGGCCTGCTGAAAATCTTATCCAAGATGGGGATCTCTACCCTGAGATCATACAGGGCTGCCCAGATTTTCGAGGCCATAGGCATTCATCCCTCTGTGATCAACAAGTATTTTGAAGGTACCGTATCACGCATAGGGGGAATTGGATTGGAAGAAATTAGCGAGGAGGTGCTTATTCCACATAGGGAAGCCTATTCAGAAGATATACATTCCATGATACTGCCCGAGGGTGTATACAATTACAGAAAATACGGGGAGCACCATGCCTGGAATCCCGAATCGGTAGCCCTCCTACAGTGGAGCACCAGGAGCAATGATTATACTAAGTACAAGGAATACGCCATGCAGGTTGATCGCGAAACTGCCAGACCTGGTTTTCTAAGAGGATTATTGACATATAAACAAAATCCCATTCCCATCGCTGAGGTGGAAGGGGTGGAAAGCATCATGAAGCGCTTTGTTACCGGTGCCATGTCCTATGGTTCCATCAGCAGGGAGGCTCATGAAGCAATGGCCATTGCCATGAACCGGATTGGAGGCAGAAGCAATACCGGCGAAGGAGGTGAAGATCCCGAACGATTTATGCCCATGGAAAACGGGGACTCCAGGCGCAGCTCCATCAAACAGGTGGCCAGCGGGCGATTTGGGGTCACCACCCAGTACCTGGTGAATGCCGACGAGATCCAGATCAAAGTGGCACAGGGAGCCAAGCCGGGAGAAGGAGGACAGTTGCCCGGACATAAGGTGGATAAGATCATCGCTAAGACCCGTTATTCCATTCCCGGCATTACCCTGATCTCTCCCCCGCCTCATCACGACATTTACTCCATTGAAGACCTGGCTCAACTTATCTTCGATCTGAAAAATGTAAATCCCGACGCAAAAATTTCGGTGAAGCTTGTATCTGAAACAGGCGTGGGGACCATTGCAGCCGGAGTAGCCAAAGCCTCGGCCGATTTGATTACCATTAGCGGAGCTGAAGGTGGAACGGGTGCCAGCCCCTCCTCCTCCATCAAGCATGCGGGCCTGCCCCTGGAAATAGGACTGGCAGAGACCCAGCAAACCCTGGTAATGAATAACCTGAGAAAAAGGGTGGTATTGCAGGCCGATGGACAGATGAAAACCGGGCGTGATGTGATCATGTCTGCTCTCCTGGGAGCTGAAGAATTTGGATTCGCCACCAGCGCTTTGGTAGTGCTGGGATGTGTGATGATGCGCAAGTGTCACCTGAATACCTGCCCGGTGGGTGTAGCCACTCAAAATCCGGAATTAAGAAAGCGATTCCGGGGCAGGGCCGATTATGTGGAGAATTATTTCCGCTTTGTAGCTGCAGAAATTCGTGAATACCTGGCCGACCTGGGATTTAAAACCTTTGATGAGATCATTGGCAGATCAGATCTGTTAATCAGGGATGAAGCGGTTTCTCACTGGAAAACAAAGAACCTGGATCTGAGTGAGCTTACAGCCTTTTTACCCGCAGCCCGGCAAAATCCATTATATAAAGTTGAATCACAACACCATAAAATCGATCATGTTATTGATCGCGAACTCATCGATCAGGCCAGACCGGCCTTGGAGAACCAGCAGGCTGTGACCATACACATGCCCATAAAGAATACCGACCGCACCACAGGAGCTATGTTAGCAGGAGCCGTTGCCAAATTGAATGGAAACGACGGTCTTCCGGATGGCAGCATTAAGGCAAGATTTGCAGGATCGGCAGGACAGAGTTTCGGAGCATTCCTGGTACCGGGGATTGAGTTTTACCTGGAGGGAGACAGCAACGATTACCTGGGTAAGGGACTGGCCGGCGGGCGCATCATTGTGGTCCCTCCCGAAGGTTCCACCTTTGAATCGGATCAGAACATCATTATCGGGAATACGGTCCTTTATGGAGCAACCGGGGGAGAAATCTATATTTCGGGTGTGGCCGGGGAACGCTTTGCAGTCAGGAACAGCGGTGCAACTGCCGTAGTTGAGGGTGTGGGTGACCATTGTGTCGAATACATGACCGGAGGGAAAGTGGTGGTACTGGGTAAAACCGGCCGTAATTTTGCAGCGGGAATGAGTGGAGGTATTGCTTATGTACTGGATGAAGAGGGCGATTTTGACTACTACTGTAACATGGGAATGGTTGAGCTTTCCCTGGTGGAAGACCTGAATGACAAGAAGGAGCTATCGGACCTGATTGCCAGGCATTATGAGCTGACCGGAAGCAAGGTTGCAGAAAAGATCCTGACCCGCCTTGATGACTACATGGAGCGATTCATTAAGATTATACCTTACGAGTACAAAAAGGTATTGCAGGAGATTCAACTGGAAGAGATCAAGCAAAAGCTGGCCAGTGTGGAGAAAGATGTGGAAATGATTGGTGATGTTTAAATGAAGGAACTATGGGAGATCCAAAAGGATTTATAAAAATAAAAAAGAAACCGGCCGGGAACAGGCTAATCCACGAACGCACCGGGGATTATAGCGAAGTGGAGCAGGTACTCAATTCGGAAGACCGGATGCTTCAGGCATCCAGGTGCATGGATTGCGGTATTCCATTCTGTCACTGGGCTTGTCCAGTGGATAACCTGGTACCCGAATGGAACGATTTACTCTATCATGGCGACTGGAAGGGAGCCAGTGCTCGTTTACATTCCACCAATAATTTTCCTGAATTCACAGGCAGGATTTGTCCGGCCCCCTGTGAGCACTCCTGTGTACTTAATATTGATGAAGAATCGGTTACCATCAGGGAAAATGAAGTGGCAATTGTGGAAAAAGCTTTTGCTGAAGGATACATTAAACCAAGCCCTCCAAAGCGCAGAAGCGGAAAAAAAGTGGCCGTGATTGGCAGCGGACCGGCCGGCATGGCAGCAGCCGACCAGCTGAATAAAGCCGGTCACAGCGTTACTCTGTTCGAAAAAGATGAAAAGATTGGCGGATTGCTGCGCTACGGCATCCCTGACTTCAAACTGAACAAGCGCACCATTGACCGAAGGCTGGAAGTGATGCTTGCCGAAGGTCTGGAAGTCAAAACCGGAATTGAAATTGGCAGGGATATTTCTGGAAAAGAGATTCTTGAACAGTATGATGCGGTATGCCTGGCCATCGGGGCCATGCAAGCCAGGGACCTGCCCGTGGAAGGAAGGGAGCTGGACGGGATTCATTTTGCCATGGAATACCTCACTCAGCAAAACAGGGTAAATGACGGAATGTATGTAGCCTACGACAAGCGTATTACCGCTGAAGGGAGAAAAGTCCTGGTGATAGGGGGTGGAGACACAGGTTCGGACTGTGTGGGAACCGCCATCCGGCAAGGTGCAGAGAAGGTAACTCAAATCGAGATCCTGCCTGAACCCCCGGAAAAAAGAGCCAATGATAATCCATGGCCTTATTTTGCGAAAACACTGAAGACCTCCACCTCCCATGAGGAAGGATGCGAACGAAGATGGAGTCTCTCCACTCTGAAATTCATCGGGATACAACACAGTGTAAGCCATGCGGAGGTAGAACAGATCGCCTGGGATAAAGTAAATGGAAGCTTTAAAATGAATGCAGTTTCCGGAACAAATGAGCTTATTGAGGCAGACCTGATCCTACTGGCCATGGGATTTGTGCATCCGGTGCACGAAGGCCTGCTTCAGGAACTTGGCATTGACCTGGACTCAAGAAAGAATGTACAGGTGAATACTCAGATGGCCACCAATGTGGAAAAGGTATTTGCCACAGGTGATGCAGCCAAGGGTGCGAGCCTGGTAGTTACAGCCATTGCCTCAGGAAGAAAGGCCGCCAGGCAAATTGACGATTATTTAATTTCAGGTGCCTGATATATGATCACCCGGAACATAAGTAGTTGCTACCGCCTTTCTAATTAACTCTTTGTTCTAAAACGACCTCCTCTCTTATTCTTTTCTTATACAATTGGTCCGTAATTCTGAATGTGTCAGATTAATTTCATTGACAAGAGAACAGTCTGTTCTTTGTATAAAATCTTATACTATATTTGCGCTCTGAAAAAACGTAAGATCTTTTAAAAAAAACAAGTAAGCTGTTGCAACTAATAACAAGACTTTATCAGTCATGTTATAAACCATTAAATAACCTTTAAATACATAAAATATGAGGAAATCAATCATGAATTACAGTAAAATAATTGTAGTGCTAACATTGTTTATGGCATGTAGCCATGCTTTTTTACATGCCGGAATAAGTGCTCCAGAACCAGTTGAAGTATCAGCTGTGTCGATTCAAAAGGGGCCAT